>PXBU01000264.1 GCA_003566795.1 Puniceicoccaceae bacterium
GACAGCGAGACGTCGTCCACCGCTTTCAGGTGGTCCTGCACCGTGTTGAAAAGACCGCCCCGGATGGGGTAGTAGGTCTTCAGGTTGCGGATTTCGATGAGTGGGGGGTCTTCCATTTTTTTTAAAGTATGAGAGGAGAACCGTTAATTTACGTTAATCGCGCAGGGTGAGCACGGAATCGAGTAGGGTGCGGGTGTAGGGGTGTTGTGGGTTGCGGAAGAGCTCTTTGGTCTCGGCGACTTCGACGATCTTGCCCTTATACATGACGATGACACGTTTACAGGTCTCGGCGACGACGCCGAGGTCGTGGGTGATCAGGATCATGCTCATGTTGCGCTCCTCCTGGAGGCGGTGGATCTCTTTGAGCACCTGTGCCTGCACGGTGACGTCGAGCGCGGTGGAGGGCTCGTCGGCGATGAGCAGCTTGGGATCGCAGGAGAGGGCCATCGCGATCATCACGCGCTGGCGCTGGCCGCCGGAGAGCTCGTGGGGGTATTGTTTGACCCGCTTTTCCGGCGACGGGATGTTGACCGTGTCGAGCATTTGGATCGCGAGCTGGAGGGCTTGCTTTTTGGAGACCTTGCGGTGCACGCGGATGACCTCAGTCATTTGGTTGCCGATGGTAAAGACCGGGTTGAGTGCGGTCATGGGCTCCTGAAAGATCATGGAGGCCAGGTCACCCCGGATCTGGCGCATCTCGGCCTGGCTCTTGGAGAGGATGTCGATACCGTCGAGCTCGATCCGTCCGCTGGTGATGCGTCCGGGCGGGTCTGGCACTAGTTGCAGCAGGGTCAAAGCGGTCACGGACTTGCCGCTGCCGGACTCGCCGACGATGCCCACCGGCTCACCCGCAGCGACCTCGAAGCTGATATCGTCGACCGCCTTGACCACGCCACTATCGGTGGTGAACTCGACCGATAAGTTTTCGACTGTTAGAAGTGGTTTCTCTTGGGCCATGAGCTACTAGTTTTCGGAAATTTTGAGGCATGAAAAATCCATTTAAAGCGGCGGCTAGTGGAGGATTAATTTAGTTTTTTCATGTAGCCGAAGCCCTTTGGCTTTGGTCGAACTGGCCGGAAAGTGCGCAACAACCAAACGCGAAGGCGTTCGGCTACAAGTTTTGAAAGTCGATGTCATCTACAAGTGTTGAAAGTCGATGTCATCTACAAGTGTTGAAAGTCGAAGGCATGGAAAATCCATTTAAAGTGCGATTAGCTGCTGATTTTTTTCGGGTCGGTGGCGTCCTGCAGGGCATCGGCAAACATGTTGAAGGCGATCACTAGCACGAAGAGGAATCCGGAAGCCGCCAGGAAGTTCCCGAAGTGGCCACGCAGCACTTCATTGATCGATTCCGAGAGCATGGTGCCCCAACTCACGCCATCTTGAACGCCCAGCCCGAGGAAGGTGAGGATGACCTCACTCTTAATCGCACCGACGAAGGAAATGGTGGCTTGCACCAGCATGATGTGGAAGGTGTTGGGTGTGACGTGCCGGTAAATGATGGTCAGCGGTTTCACGCCGATGGCATGTGCTGCCTGAATGTATTCCAGATTGCGTATCTTGATGACTTCGCCCCGCACGATCCGGCAGGTGCTGGACCAGAAGGTCGCAATCATCGCCACGTGCATGGCATAGGGCATGTCCTGCATGGCGAAGGCAATCGCAGCCACAAACAGGTAGAAGGGGATCGCGTCGATGCAGCCGTAGAGCCACATGATGACTTCGTCGATGATGGTGCCATTGAAGTAGCCGGCAATCGCACCCAGCACGCCGCCGATCAGGGTGGCGGATAGGGCTACCACCAGGCCGACTTCGAAGGCAGTCTTGGTGCCGGCGATGGCCCGCGCGAAAATGTCTTGCCCGATCAAGTTGGTGCCAAACCAGTGATCGCGCGAGATGCCCTGAAAGCCCTCATCGGAGATGTCGCTCCAGTTCTGGCCCCATAGGCCGACCCAGACGCCGAGTGCGATGATGGCATAAACCCCAACGACAATCAGCGCGGCGATGCCGAAGCGGTCACGCCGAAACTTGCGGAAACTCTTGGACCAGAGCGATTCACGCGAGGATTCGGATGCGAGAAAATTGCGTAGAATGGTCTTCATCACTTGGTAAAAGATACCCGTGGGTCAATGAGCTTGTAGGCGATGTCGGTGAGAATCAGGGCAAAGACGTAGATGATCGCGGTCCAGGTCACGACCGCTTTGACCACGGGCAGGTCCCCGTTGGTAATCGCATCGTAGGTCACCAGGCCCACGCCGGGGATGCCGAAGAAATTTTCCAGCACGAGGTTACCCGCGATAATCACGAAGGGGAGCGAGATGATGATACGGGTGATGATGGGGATCATGGCGTTTTTGAGCACATGTTTGACCATGATCCGGCCGTTGCCGATGCCGTAGGCTTTGGCGGTGCGCACATAGTCGCGGTTCATCTCCTCAACAATGACGGCGCGGAAAAAGCGTGTATTGTAGCCGAGCGAAACAAAGATACTCGTCAGCGTGGGCACGGTGACATACAGCCAGTAGTAATACCAGTAGTAGTAAATCGTTTCGAAGAAGCCGGCATCGATATAGTCGGGGATCGGATCGACCCAGCCCTGTACGGGGAACCAGTTCAGCCCGTAGCTGGTCGAGAAGATGACTTGGAAGGCGATGACGATCATCAGGTAGCTCATACTCATCCCGACGACCGCAAAGACCATCACCGACTTATCCCACAGTTTTCCACGGTGGTAGGCTGCGATCAGGGCTAAGCCGACCCCCAGGACGTTGGAAATAATGAAGGCCGGTAGTGCGACCGCGAATGAGACTGGAACGGTTCGTGCCAGGATGGAGGAGACTTTCTCTCCGGTGGAAATTGAATTGCCGAAGTCAAAGGTGACGACTTCTTTTAAAAACATCAGGTAGCGCTCCAGGAAGGGCTGATCGTAGCCGAGTTGCTTCCGGACGGATTCGATTTGCTCGGGCGTCGCACTCTTGCCCAGTAGGCTGTAGGTCAGGTCCGGCCCGAAATAGACCATCAGCGTGAAGGCAATCAGCGTCACCCCGAACAGCAGGGGGATCGAGTAGAGAAGTTTCCGGATGGCGTATTGTATCGTCTCCATGCTCAGTGCTGCGCTTCTTCGGCGGTCTTCGGGCTGATGTAGGCATATTTTAATAAGCTACCATGTGGGCTCTCCGAGGGGTAGAAAATGACGTTGCGATGCCAGATAAAAGGGCTGGTGCGTACCATGCCGGAGATGGTGGGCACATCCCGCAGGAGGATTTCGTTCATCTGCCGGTAGAGGGCGGTGCGCTCCGGGCCGGGTAGCATGACTTTGGTTTTTTCGAACAAGCGGTTGAATTCCGGGTTGTCGTAATTGGATAAGTTTGAGCCGGGGCTTTGGTTGGGGCCGTAATAGAGTTGCAGGACGTTCTGGCTGTCCGGGTAGTCCATACCCCAGCCGATGGGGATGAGCATGACCTCCTGGTCCCGTATGGCCCGGTTGTAGTCACCAAAGGTGGCAAAGGTGCGGAGGACGACTTTCTCCCGGGGGTAGCCGATGCGCTCCATCCAGCCCCGGAACTGCTCGAACATCTGGTTGTTCGTCACATTGGCCGTCGCACCATACTCGAGGCGCGGCAGATTCTCGGCGGTCCACCCGCCTTCTTGCAGGTATGCGCGCGCCTGGGCCAAGTCGGCCGTGCCCAGTGTGTGGGGCAGGTCGGGGTCGTAGGCATCCAGCGATGGAGGTATGATTCCGGGGAAGAATTGACCGAGGCCGTTGTAGAATGTCCGGTTCCGCTGTTCCCAGTCGAAGCCCGCCCGGATCGCCTTGCGCAGCAGCAGGTTGCGGCGGTCCTGCTCGGGGTCCTCATGGTGCCCGATCCGGGGGTCCGCCATATTGAAAGCCATGTAAACAAAGCCAAAGTCCGGCGCGCTCATCCCGGTGAATCGATCCGCGTAGTCCGGCCTTAGCTTAAGTGGCGAGAGCTGGGAGGCCACCATGTGGGTCAACTCGGTCGGAATCCCGCCGAAGTGGATCTCAGTGCCTTTGTTGAGCGAGTTCCAGCGCGTCATGCTCTCGCTCATGAAATAGACTTCGACTCGATCCATGGCGGGAAGACGCTTGCCCTGGAGCTTTTCCAGCCCCGCCCAGCCCTGGGTCTCCGGGGCGTAGCCCTCGTATGCCAGGTCGAAATACTCCTCGCGGTAATTCGGGTTGCGCGAAAGCACGGCTCGCTGGGTCGTGAAGGACTCCAGTTGGAAAGGGCCGCTGCCGACAGGATTCAAGCCGGCTTCCCGCCCGTAGTATTCAATCGACTCACGCGGCACAAAAGAGGAATAGCCCATAGTCAGCGTGTAAACCAGCTGCGGGAAGGGCTGGTTGAGGGTGATTTGCAGGGTGTAATCATCCAGTGCCTGCAGGCCCGGGACGTCCTGGTCGTAGTCCGAACCGGCCGCTTTCCACGCGTCAAGCCCCTTGATTTTACCCCGCCAGAGCCATTCGCCCCGCGGCAGCATCGCCGGGTCGAACTGGCGCTTCATCGAGTAGATGAAGTCGTGCACCGTGACCTCGCGCCCCTTGCCGTCGGGGAAGCAGGGGTCGTCCGCATAATAGACACCTTGCTGGATCTGGAAAGTATAGACGAGCCCGTCATCGCTAATCTCGGGCATGCCGGTCGCCAGCCGGGGCTTGAGCGCGTAGGGTCGCGCCAGATACTTATAGTCGTATAACTGGTCGTAAATGCTGGTGACCATGTTGTTTTCATAGGCCGTCGAGGCTTGCGCCGGATCCATGGTGATCGGTGCACCTGCTTCGGAAAAGCGGAAGACTTCGTGGATGTCGTCACGGTCGCTGAAAGGCGGCTTGCAACTGCATAGGCTCAAGGCGGCGAGCGCGATGCCCAGCGTGATCAGCGCCGGGCGGGGGCGCACCTTTCTGGCTATGAGTGTTTTCACTTGTTTGACCGAATCTAGATTTGCTTACAGTGGTTTCGCAGCATTTGTCATTCCTCATTGCAAGGAATTCGTCAAAATATCACGAACATAAAAATGTATTCAGAACGGAACAGCCCCGTCACTCAAGTGAAAGCGTCACAATTATAGCGGTAGTGCGATAGTCGCACTTGCCTGGACGAGGAACCCGGCGGCCATGCAATTGCAGGTCCTACTCCGGCGGCTGCAACTGGCTGGCGGTAAGCTCGCGGGTCCAGAGTTCGCTGCCTTCGCTGTTCATGATACGCATGGTGATACTGCGACTTTCTTCAGGTCCGGTGAAATCGATCAGGGCGAAGTGCCGATCAAAGGTGCTGGTGCCGGGCATGCGGAAAAAGTTGAGTTCATCCTCGTTGTCGCGCGGGTTGGCGGTGAGGGGGCCGACGGTGAGGTCGTGGAGGTTGTAGCTGCTGGCGTGGACCAGCCGCGTGAGTTCACCGTAATACTTGCCGCCACTGATGAAGAAGAGTCCGGCGATGTTTTCGCTGCGCAGCATTTGTAGCAAGCGGGTATGCTCTCTTTCGGCATAGCTCAAATTGCTGCGGCTCTTGGCTGGGTTGAGGATGGGTGCTCCGGCGACGATAACTTTGAAAGTGGCGGTGCTGCGCACGAGTTCTTGGCGTAGCCATTCGATTTGCTGGTGGCCCAGGATTTGGGAAGTCTGGTCGCTGGTAGGGGAGTCGTTCCGGTAGCTGCGGGTGTCGAGCATGAAGAAATCCACATCGGCGTGGCGGAAGCGCGTCACAATGCCATCGAGGGCGGCCACCTCGACCGGTCGTGGCCAAAATGCGTTGAAGCTGAGTTCGGCGAACTGGCGGTAGCTGTAATTCGCGCCGGCGTAAGGCGCACCGTAGTCCGCTTCGCCCCAAGTGGCGTAGTGCGGGATGCTCGCGAGCAAGGGGCCCAGTTGGGGCGTGGAGCGGGCATGGGAGAAGCGCTTCAGGTAGCCACTTTTAGAGGCCCAGTCGCTCTTGCGTAGGTGCGCCGTGTTGCCGAGCCAGAGCATGAGTGCAGGTTCGGCGGCAGCGATGGATTCAAAAATCTCGTAACCGCCTCCCAAAATTTGGTAAGGGGGCTCAAAGCCTTCTTCAATTTGGTAATGAGCGCCACCTACGGCGATGCGAAAGTCGGGTGGAGGCGTGCGGTCGTGGTAGAAGTCCGGGCTGGTGAATTCGTAGGAGGGCGCCAAAAGCTCGCCATTGAGTTCGACGCTGTAATGGTAATTTTTACCCGGCTCGATTCCGGTCAGCACCGCAGTCACAGTATTTCCCAGTGAGGGGTTGCTCTCGACGGGTAGGCTCCACCGCTGATTAGCACGATCACTGGCTTCAGTGTAGGCGATGCGAACTGTGGCGGGCTGATCTGTTTGCACCCAAACCCGAGCCTCGCGCATCTCCAGACTGGCTAGCATGGGTCCGGAGACCAGCTTGCCGTTAAGTGAGTGCGCAAACAGGGGTAGGGCGAATAGTAGCAGGAATTTATACATCTCTGGATGGGTCGTAAAATGTCTATGCAGCAAGGTCTGGAGCCAATGGGGCCGTCGTGGGAGGCTCAGGATACCTTAAAGCGTTCATGGCGCGAGAAATGAACCGTGTTGACCACGCGATCCACCAAGGCGGGGCGCCGCATGTCTATTTGGCGGGTCTGGGAAAAGATGCTGTTGAGCGTCGCTTCCCGTTCTTCCTGGCTGGGGAGGTAATGGTGGCGGATCTCAACGATGTCTGATCGGAGTTCCAGCCACTGGGCTTTGATTTCACTGATGCGTGGGCACCGTCCCACACGCTTGCAAAGCGCCCGATTGACCCGTAGGTTGGGGCACTTGTCGAAGGAGGAACTGATCGCCCTTAGGCAGTCCTGTTCTTCGTGGTTGAGTGAGTTCCAGTTGATGCCACATAGCTCGCATCGAGTTTGGGCGAGCAGCCGGTGCAGTGCTCCAGGCTTCGTACGCATGACGAGTGCCACCCAACGTGAGGACCAGCGTTCGAACTCGTAGGCCAAAAACGCAAAGCGGACGCGCGGATCGAGCAGGCGGATGCGGGTGACGAGCGGATCTTCCGATTGCACCGAGCCGTTTTTCGGCGAGTTATCGATCAGCGAGCTCGCGAGCATGTATTCGAAGTCGGATACCCGCTCCGCGTAGGGCAGGTGCTGCCACAGCACATTAAATATCTGGCTGGTCCGGTCCAGCCGGGTTTGGCGCGCCTCATTGATGGAGTTGCCGAAGTAAACCACCGCAAGATCGAGGTAATTCGCGGCGAGTGCCAGGTAGGATTCCGGGTTGCACTTCTTCGCGGAAAACAGCGCGGCACGGCGGGCTTTGCGTTCCGGTGACGAATGTGTCAGCCGGAGGAGGCATCTTTGCAGTTGACCCATAGTTTGTGAATTTGTGGGGACGAGGGGATTAATCCTGATCGTCTCGACGGTGCTGACACTCGTGGCGACAGTCGCCCATAACCCGGATCCAGAGTTCGCGTAAATCGAATAGTCGGATGCGGTTCTCGTTGCGGAATTTTTCCAGATAGGGGCGATTTGGATGTCTGATTTCGTTCAGCAGGGCGAGACTGTGGTTAAGTGCACACAGGCTGTTCTTGAGGTGACAAATCGATAGGCCAAAATCCCCCAAATCCAGTGCTTGTATCGAAAGCAGCACGTTCATTTCCGCCTGATGCAGGCTGTTGGCATAGTCCCAGCATAATTTGGGTGAGGTGGCTTGAGGATTTTGGATGATAAAATGCTCCCAGCTCTGGTGCAGGTAACGATACAGGGAGCGGGTGACGATAAATACCGGGTGGCGATGCAGCGTATAGGGTGCGCCCTCGCTGCTCTCTTCCATGTCGTCCGGACTGTCTTCCTCCATCTCCATGAAGCTGAAATCGTCCGTCATGGAGATGTCCTCGGTGTCCCAGCCCATCAGGCTGGCAGCCTCATCCAGATGGTTGGGCTTGTCCTTCACACTGTTGTAGATGGAGAGGAATCTGGCCGTATCGTGGTCAGAGCCCTTGAGATAGTTGCGCCACTGAGCCTCGCTCCAGTTATAGTCGCCGGAGGAGAAGTCTTCCCAGTCATTGTCTTCAGGATTGTCGAAATTTGGTTCGCTCATAGCTGCGGTTGGTGCCGACACCGGGAAAGGTGCGTCCTTCGCTTTAAAAATCAATCCCCTTTTGAACTTAATAGCCGCCGTCGATGCAATGAAAAAGTAGCCGCGCCATCCTGCCAGCTGAGAGCTGGGGAAAAGCCGCTGGCCTGCGACGGGATCGGTCGTATCGAAGCACGCTTAAGGCATTGAGCCCAGATGCAGAGGTCGGAGGTCAGAGAACCGCATGTCAGAGAAAAGTATGTGCGGGCGTAGAGAACCCGATGCTCCCAAGCACCCAAAATACCCGAACCCCGCGCGCGTGTTCGGTGACATTTTGACACAGCTCTGCATGGTCGATGAGTCGAGCCAAGGCAAAAAGATTACATAAGTCTCCAAATTACAGTGCTTAAAGTTATTAAAACGAATAAGCTTGCCAGCGTTCAAGCTACCTGCACTCTAGCTAGGAAATACACTAATAAACACTGTTGGGCAGAATAAACAAAAACAATAAGAAACCAAAAGAAAGAGAATACTATGGCAATCGAAGACGTTCAATTAAAAGGCAGCTGGTATGCTGTGTTCGGAAATAATGGTAAGAAGGTCAAAGACTTAGCTGCATCAGCCGTCGGTGAATTATGCGGCCACAGCAATGACGTCATTGTCTTCAAAAAAGGCAGTTGGTATGATTTATACGACGAAACAGGAAAGAAGCTAAAGACATTGGCCGTTTCTGCAGTAGGTGAGTTCCGGAGTGTATCGGGACGTAACACCATCTTCAAAAAGGGAAGCTGGATTGATACCTATGACGTGACAGGAAAAAAGACCAATACTCGCCCTGCTTAGGCTATGTCTTACGAATTTTGCTCCAC
>PXBU01000063.1 GCA_003566795.1 Puniceicoccaceae bacterium
CAGCGGGATTGAGGACGGACTTTTCCAGCGTTTACTCGCGGGCGAAGCGGCCGGCACCTATTTTACGCCCAGTCCGCAACCAGTGAAATCACACAAGCGATGGATCGCTATCCAGGACCATACTAGCGGCCGCATCCACATCGATTCAGGTGCAGCGGAGGCTATCATCAAAAACGGTAAAAGTCTGCTCGTGGCTGGTATAACTGCGGCTGAAGGTGATTTTGCCACCGGAGATATTGTGCTCATCTGCGATCCATCCGGGCGGTCGATCGCCCACGGTATTGTGAATGTCGATGCGCCGCTCATCGCAGCATACCAGGGCGACGCCCCCATCATCCACCGCGACAATCTGGTGCTGCTGTGATGGCTAATCTTGTGCGGTTTGTGCGGCTAGCTCGGGTTGGCCGCCATCGCGGCTGAAGCGCATGGAGAGCAGCTTGGAAACACCCTTCTCCGGCATGGTCACACCGAAGACGGTGTCGGCATTGGAAATGGTGCGCTTATTGTGGGTAATGATGAGGAACTGAGACTTCTCGGTGAAGCCGTGCAGGGTCTCACAAAAGCGGCCGATGTTAGCATCGTCGAGCGCAGCATCGATCTCATCCAACACACAAAAGGGGCTGGGCTTGACCATGTAGATCCCGAAAAGGAGGGCGACGGCGGCCATGGTACGCTGCCCCCCGGATAAGAGCGTCACACTCTTCAACCGGGTGCCGGGAGGTCGGGCAATGATTTCGATGCCCGATTCGAGCGGATCCTCGGAGTCGACCAGTTGCAGATCGGAATCGCCACCACCGGAAATTTTCTCGTAGGTGAAGGCGAAATTCTTGCGCACCTGCTCAAAGGTGTCGCGGAAGAGGGTCTGCGAGGTCTCGTTGATCTCGTCGATGGTTTGGACCAGCTTGTTCTTTGAGTTCCAGAGGTCCTCGCTCTGGTTTTTAAGGAAGTCGTGCCGCTCCTTGAGGTCGGCATATTCACTGATCGCCTCAAGATTAACCGGCCCCATATTTGCGATGCGCCCCTTGAGTTCGCCGACTTCTCGCTCAACGTCCGCCCAATCGGTTTGGTCCATCTCCTCCAGCTCTTCCTCGGTCGGGTCACGGCGCTCGTCTTTAGGCTGGGCAGCAATCTTATCGGGGTCGTCGAGGTCATCAAAATTGACGCGCTTTTCAAATTCGACATTGGCCTCCCATAGTTCTGCTTTCCAGTCGATCTGGGCGAGATCCGTTTGGTAATCATCCTCAGCGGCACTTTGGATAAAGCCGAGCTGAGAGCGCTCCTTGGCCAGGCGCACTTCGAGCTTCGTCATTTCCTGGTCAAAGCTGCGGCCCTCGCTGCGGCGCCCGGCGAGCCCATCGTCGATCGCCACGATCTCGCCATCGAGCTGCTTGACTGCAGCGCGGTCGCGATCCAGTTGTTCGGTAGCGACGACGAGCGTTTTATCCAGTTCTTCGCGCTTGGCCTGCTCAGTCGCTGCCGTCTGCTTGAACTGCGCGATCTGCTCGTTGAGCGTATCAATTTCCTGGTTCCGGCGCAGCACCCGATGCTGAATATTGGCGGTCTCGCGCTGAACTTCGCTCAAAGCCCGGTCGGCCGATTCAAGGCGTTGCTTTTTCTCGGCCAACTCAAGCCGAACATCGGCCAGCGCCTCGCGCTTTTGGTCGCGCAAGTCGCGGGCCCGCTGGATCTGCTCTTCCAAATCAGTGCCTTTTTTGCGCTCATCGCCGAGTGCCTGCTCCGCAGCGGCCAGCTCTTCTTTGGCCACTTCAAGCTTTTTGATGGAGTCACCGTGCTTGGCATCCAGCCGGGCTAATTCATCTTCATTGCCCTGCCGACTGCGGGCATTTTGCTGGATCTTTTGTTGCTGGTTGCGCTCTTCGGCCACGAGACCAGATACCTCGCTGGCGAGCTCGCCCTGACGCTGGCGCTGTTCTTCCACCGTCGTTTCGGCCGCCGTTCGCTTTTCTTCCAGCTGGCTGGCCTCTGCGCGGAGGGCGTTGAGTTGCTTGCGTTCCGACTCGATTTCGCCACGCAACTGACGGATTTGAGCCTCGCGCTCCAGCAGACTGGAAGATTTTTGCCCCGAATCCTTACCGCCATGGATCAAGCCACGGCAGTCGATTAATTCACCATTTTGAGTCGCTACCAGCAGAAAATTAAACTCCGGATGGGCCTTCCAATATTCAATAAAGCCCTCAAGGTTCTCGGCAAAATAGCAATCGCGCAGCAGGCTTTGGACTGGTTGCTGGACCGACTCCTCGCGGGCATGAATCACGCTGCCCGCAGACACCAGGCCCTGCGGCAGCGATTCTGCCGCTTTATTCGACGCCGCCCCGTCCAGCGAAACCTGCAGGCAAGCACGCCCGAGTAGGTCCGCATCCAGTTTACCGATAACGGAGACTGCCTGGGCGGAATCGCCGATAAAGAGCGCATCGACAGAAGATCCCAGCAAAGTCTCCAGTGCTGCGGTGTAGGCCGGATCGACCTTCAGCTCTTTGGAGAGGATAGTCACCGCATCTTTTGAGACGAGTTCGCCCAGCTTGTCATTGAGGATTGCTTTGGCCCCTTCCCCAAATCCTTCAAACTTGGCTTGGAGGCCTTCCAACACGTTGAGCTGTGCGGTCTTGCGGGCAATGCCACGGTCCTGCTCCTGGATGCGTTCCTGCAAACTGCGAAACTGCGCCACGATATCACGCGAATCCTCGCGTGCCTTCTCGACAGCAAGCTCACTCGCCTGCTGCTCATCACGGCGCTGGGACAAAAGGCGCTGGATCTCGACGAGTGCTTGCTCCAACGCGCCCGCCTCCTCTTTCAAAGTTGCAATATTATCTTTCAGCGAAGCATGCTTCACCTGATACGTTTTGAGCTCAACCTCCAGGGTGGTACACTGGGAGCGGGCGCGGTTAATCCGGTTTTCAGCAAACAACACTTCCTGGCGGCGGTTCTGCAACTCCGCCTCCAACTCCCCCAGCTTTTCCTGGGCGGCGATCAGCTCATTATTACGGTCGCGGAAGATACGATCCGAATCATCGACCACGCCGAGGTGCAACTGCTTGTTCTCAGTCTCGTTGCGGGCGCGTTCGGCCAACTCAGCCTTCTGCGCCTCCAGCTCGGAAATTTCTTTTTTAAATTCTACAATCCGAGCTTCCAAGTCGCTGGCTCGAATCTGTGAAAACTCCGCCTGATTTTCAGCATTTTCCTTTTCGGAGCGCAGGGAGTACACCCGCTGCTGCAGCTCTTCCATCTTCTGGCCCAGCTCGGCTCGTGCCACCTTCTTATCGGTCAAGGCCGACTCATCCGACTCCAGGGATTGAGTGTGCAATTCAAGTTTTTTGCTTAGCTCCCCAGCCCGGCTGGCAACGGTTTCGACCGAATCCTTGAGCTGTGCGTAGCGGTAGGCACTAAAGGACAAATCCAAGTGGGTTAAGCGATGTTTCAAGCGCTGGAAACGCAGTGCCTTGCTGGCTTGACGCTTGAGTGAGCCGATTTGGCGGCTGACCTCTTCAATCACATCGGTTACTCTGGCCAGATTGGCGTCGACCAAAGCAAGCTTGTTGAGTGCCTCCTTGCGCTGGGACTTGTAGAGCGTGATGCCGGCGGCTTCCTCGAAAATAGTCCGGCGCTCCGCCGGGTTGGTGGAAAGAATCTGGTCAATCTGCCCCTGCAGCATGAAGGAATAGGAAACACGCCCCACCCCGGTATTGGCAAAGAGCCGCTGGATATCCTTGAGGCGGGAGACCTTGCCGTTGATGTAATAATCACTGCCCCCATCGCGGGTGACGCGCCGGGAGATCGCAACTTCATTGAACTGAGTGCCCAGCTCGGCCTCACAATTGGTAAAAGTAAGCGTCACTTCACAGGTTGGCAGCGGCTTACGCTTATCCGTGCCCTCGAAAATAACATCCTGCATGGATGCCCCCCGCAGAGCTTTGGCGCTCTGCTCACCCAGCACCCAGCGGATCGCATCGACGATATTACTTTTGCCACAACCGTTAGGCCCTACGACGGCGGTGACGCCGGGGCGCAAGTCGAAGCGGGTGCGCTCCGCGAAACTTTTAAAACCACTGATGACGACCTCTTTAAGATACATGAATACTTACTGGGTAATAGCTGCTTGGAAGAGAGAAAAGCCGACTAGAAGAAGCGCCGAAAGGATCACTCGCAACCCTAAAAGAAAATATAGAAACAGTTGCCAGCAGCCCGTATCCCGGTAGTAAATCACCACACCTCACTCGAATAGATCACCATGACTTTACCGACAGACGCCTCTCACCGCGAATGGCCACTAAAGGCCTACAAAAATCTGGATTTCTTAAACTCGGATGCCGCCCGTAACATTCGAATTCTGGCCGAGATGACCGAGCCCAAGGACCGCTTTCAGGAACAGGCGATTCGCGACACCATCGTCATGTTTGGCTCGGCCCGCTTGCGAACACCGGAAGCCGCACAGCAGGCACTGGAAGAATTGGAAGCCACGATTACAGACCCGGCGGCACCCACGCCTGCCGAACAGGCCGCGCTGCACACGGCCAAAGCGGGCGTCAAAGCGGCGCCCTACTACACGGCAACGGTGGAATTGGCCAAAAGGCTGACCCAATGGTCAATGGAGCGGGAAGCCGCAGGCAAAACACCCTACACCATCTGTTCCGGCGGCGGCCCCGGCATCATGGAGGCAGCCAATCGCGGTGCCCGGGAAGCTGGGGGTCAATCCATCGGCCTCGGGATCAGCCTGCCACACGAACAGGGCGTCAATGAATACATCCCGGAGGAGCTAAAGTTTGAATTCCACTATTTCTTTGTGCGCAAGTTCTGGTTTGTCTCGATGGCCAAGGCGCTGGTGGCTTTACCCGGTGGTTTTGGGACGATGGATGAGCTGTTTGAGACCCTGACACTGGTGCAAACCGGCAAGATCGACATCTGCCTTCCCATCGTGCTCTTTGGCAGCGAATTCTGGAACGAAGTTGTCAATTTCGATGCGCTGGCCCAATGGGGCGTCATCTCACCGGATGATTTGCAACTGTTCCGGATCATTGACGATGTGGACGAGGCGGCCAGCTACATAATCGAGCGGCTGGAAGAATTACCCCCCACCGAGCGACCATTTGGAGAAATGGTCTGAGCGGGCTCAGGACAGGCTTGGCTGATAGATGTCGTGCAGGCGCAGCAGACCCACCAGCTGGGAAGTCTGGCTGTCAACCACCGGCAGCACCGATATCTGCGAGCTGCGCGCTTCCATCAGTTGAACGGCCTGGCCGAGACTTACCTCCGGGTGGGTCGAAACCGGTGACGCGGTCATGCAGTCACCGGCCTGGAAAGCGAGAATATCACCATCCTCCGACAGCAGGCGCCGCACATCACCATCCGTAATCAGGCCTGTTAGCTGACCGGTGGCATCGAGGATACAAGCGGCCCCCAATGGGTGCCGAGTCATGCGAATGACGATTTCCCGTAGCGTTTCGTCGGGCAAGGCACAAGCGACCTGCTCTACTTTGTGCATGACTTCGCCAACTGTCATATGCAGATGCCGCCCGAGCTGGCCACCGGGGTGATAGGTGGCAAATTCCTCGGCGGTGAACTCACGGGCATGCACCAATGCCGCTGCCAAGGCGTCCCCGATGGCAAGGCTCACGGTTGAACTGGAAGTCGGCATCAGATTGAGCGGATCCGCCTCTTTCTCGACACTGGCATCAATGACAACATCAGCCGCCGCAGCGATCGGTGAACGCGTGTTGCCGACGATCGCAATTACCGGCGACTTAAATTTCTTGAACATCGGCATCAATCGCAGGACTTCCTCGGTGCTGCCACTTTTGGAAAGCAGGATCGTCGGATCGCCGGGCTGATAAACGCCGAGATCTCCATGGATAGCCTCCGCAGCGTGCAGAAAGACCGCCGGCATGCCTGAGCTTGAGAAGGTCGCCGCCAGTTTTGCCCCGATATGACCTGATTTGCCAATGCCGCAGATGACGAGCTTCGACTGATTCGCCAATAAAATATCCACTGCCCGGTCAAAGGAGCCATCCATCCGGTCGGCCGCAATCTGGATCGCAGCGGCTTCGGCCAACATGGCCCGACGGCCGTTTTCCAAACTGGATACTTTTGGCTCGGCCATGGTAAGAAGAGGCCGCACTTCAGCAATGAAGAGCGGCCTGCTTGAAAAAAGCGTGTGACTAGTAGTCTTTAATCGTCACCAGGCCCCAGAGCAGAGTGGTCTTGTTGCCCGAGAAGTTTTTGCGTGTGTAGAGCTCGTCCGTACTGACGGCGAAGGTACTAATGGGGGCGTGAGCGTAGCTCTCCCTTTCTACCTTAACGATCCCCAGCAGATTTGTTTCGCGGGCACCCATCTGTGACTGGCCACGATCACAACCGGACAGAAAAGCTGCCGCAAATAACAGGACAATCAGGGAAAATAATTTTATACGCATACTCGATTAAGGGGTTTTGAACAATAATTAGGTTGGGTCTTAAAATTCTTTTTGCAAGCGGTTTTTTGGGTTAATCTTCATCGATTAAGCCGTCGGCGATATCCATGTTCGCGTGGACTGCCTTAACATCCTCCAGCTCATCCAGTTTCTCGATCAGATGCAGCACCTTGCGGGCGGTCTCTTTGTCCTCTACCGGAACCAGAATATTCGGCAGGTAAGCCAGCTCGGCGGACTCCGTCTCGATCTCACTTAATGCCTGGGAGAGCTTATCATAGTCCCCCATCTGGCAAATAACTTCATAGTGGTCCCCTTCATTTTTAATATCTTCTGCCCCCGCTTCCAGCGTGAGGTCCATGAGTGCCTCCTCACTGATATGCTTGGCATCGATGATAAACTGCCCCTTGCGCTCGAATTGAAAAGCAACCGCTCCCACGCCAGCCAGATTGCCCCCGTTTTTAGACATCGTGCTTCTCACCTCTGAGGCGGAACGGTTCTTGTTATCGGTCGTCACTTCAACAATCAAGCCCACGCCGCCTGCCGCATACCCTTCATAAACGATTTCCTCGTAAGTGACACCCGGCAATTCACCGGTGCCCTTTTTGATGGCGCGCTCGATATTGTCAGCCGGCATATTGGCCGCCTTGGCTTTTTGGATACAAGTGCGCAGACGCGGATTAAAATCCGCATCACCGCCGCCATCACGGGCGGCCAGGGTGAGGTCTTTACTGAGCACGCTGAAGAGCTTGCCCCGCTTGGCATCGGCCGCGCCTTTGGCGCGCTTGATGGTGGCCCATTTACTGTGTCCAGACATATTGAGGGATGGGGTTGAAAAAGTGGAAGGTGGAAGGTGAAAGGAGTCCTATTTTTTCTTGCGGGGTTTTCTTTTCTGGCGCGGCTTGGGGCTGTCACTAGCCGGAGTCGCGGTGGCGAGCTTTGCATCCAGATCGGGATCAGGACGACTGTTGATGATTTTTTGCTGCACAATGGTCAGAATATTCTGCACCGTCCAGTAGAGAGTGAGGCCCGAGGAAAAATTGTAGAGAAATACCAGGAAGATCGCTGGCATGAACTTGAAGATTTTTCGCTGCATCGGGTCGGCTGTCGGCGACACCGGCATCATGTGCATTTGCAGGAACATGGTGAATGCCATTAAGATCGGCATCAAATTGAGCGGGAACCCGCCGATCTCCATAATCGTATCCGGCTGTGACAGGTCCGACACCCACAAGAAGGGCTCGAAGCGCAACTCCGAGGCGGTGCGCAGCATGTAGAATAGCCCCAGGAAGATCGGCATTTGAATCAACAAGGGCAAACAACCGGCCAGCGGGTTGACCTGATACTCTTTGAAGAGCTTCATCGTCTCCTGCTGCATTTTTTGCGGGTTATCCTTATACTTCTCCTTCAGCTCTTTCATCGGCCCCTGGATCTTGGCCATGCGCTTTTGGGACTTCCCGGCCTGGGCCGTCAGCGGCCAGAACAGCAGCTTGATGCAGATCGTCATGATCACGATCGACCAGCCCCAACTGGGGATTACCGAGTAGATGGCATACATGAAGGCCAGCAGCAACTTACTGAAAAAGCCCAAAAACCCGAATTGCATCACATCATCCTGGTCATTGCCGAGTGCCTGCAAGCGCTTGAACTCTTTGGGGCCGACATAGAACTCGAAGTCCAAATCACTGCTGGTTCCAGCCGCCACCGTGCCCAGTGCATAGCCGACGCTGCCGGTAACCCCTGTCCCGGTGACCTCGCGGTCAACATTGGAGGGTGGCTCAACCGGATAGATGAAAATCTCAGTGCCCGGTTGCTGCGAAGAGAGCACGCTGGCGAAAAACTGGTTTTTGACCGAAGCCCACTCGACGCGATCCTGAATGGAAATCTCATCCTGGGGCGAGCGGGCACCGATGCCCATAAACCCGCGACTACCAGTAAGACGATTGACCCCGGTGAAGCTGGACTTGCGGCCATCAAAATGCCCAACATTCAAATAATTCTGGAAGCTGCCGCGCGAGAGCGGAAACGCCGTGCCCAGATTCAGATAGACAGTGGAGAGTGCTTTGGGTGTGGTGCCCTGATTGGTAAAGGTGGTACGATGCCTGATGATGTAAGGCTCCTGCCCGTCGTCGCCGACAGCCACCTGATAGGTGCGCCGGATCACCAAGCCATCCCCCACATCCAAGGCGAAGGTAATCGAATCGGATGTCTGACTCTCGATCGCGTAATCCAAGTTGAATTCACGCATCGCCCCCTGCCCCGTCGCCAGGCTGAGGCTCAGTGCAGGCAGATAGCCGTCCTGGTTAAAAACATAATCGTCGCGCTCACCCCGCTTCGTTTGGAGAAAGCGCACCTCACGGATCGCGCCGCCCCGGGTGGTGAACTCGGCCTCGATGAAATCATTCGAGATTTTGATGGTTTCCTCTTCGGTCGTCGGCTCCGGCGGCGTGGCGGCCAGCTCCG
>PXBU01000420.1 GCA_003566795.1 Puniceicoccaceae bacterium
GGCAAGATGCGCCGCCTAGCCGATAATCGCAAAGTTCCGCCCGATTATCCCTTCGAAGACCCCGGAGTCTCCTTCAACTTTCTATGGATATCAGAGGAGCGTGATAGTTTTAACGTATGGGGCAATGTACTCCGCCCACGGGATGGGTACCTTGACCGCCGTTTTCGTGGACAGGTCCGTATCGCGGACGGACAGTGGTCCAACAAAAGTTTGGATAGGTATTTCAGGGGAAGTTTACCGATCAATTCAGCCAGATATGGGGTTGGGAGAAACAATGGGACTATGCACGAGGGTCAGAGCTTTTTCCTGAGAAAAAGCCGTGGGGAGGTTGCAGAGTATGAAATCCCAATCGATCAACCGGCAATCCTTGCGGCAACCGAGGAACTTGAGCTCCCCGCCGATCATCCATTAACTGGACGGGGTTCGAGCGCGCGTGGGAACACACACATGACTCCATCTAGGTCCGCAGCATACCTTGGTGACACCTTTGCGTTTTTCGACCGACCGGTTATTCTATTCTACAGTATCGACCGGATAAAAGAGGTTATCAAAGCGAACCAGAAACAGGCAGATCGTTGAATTTATTAGCCTTTATGAAATCTCTCACCCCAGCCACATTACTTCTCAGCCTATGCTTTCTAAGCCTCGCAGCATCGGCATCCACTCCGTGGGAATCGTATCCGGCGGAGGCGAGCTTCGGCTTGAGTGGGCAAACGCATACAGTCTCAGCAGAATTCCCTATCCAGGCCGGAGGCGTGCGTGCCTTCCAACAAACGGGCGATCAGCTCACACCGGTCAGCGTCCAACATACGATCCCAGAGGAGGCGAAAAACACAGTCATTCTTCAGCTGCCCCAGGTGGCACGCAACGTCAGTTGGATTGTGCTGCTACCCAGTGCCAACGATGCTGCCCGCTCATTGCACACGGTCGTAATTCTACCTCAAGACAGTCTGCCAAACCTTCGTAATTTCACTAAGCGGGATAGCGTTTATCTGGATAGCGAAAAACTAGCTGCGGTTGCGCACGAACTCGACGCAGCCGAAATTGCTTGGCAACCAATTCGTCGCATAACCCGGACACCCAGTGCTGGTAGTCTGGTTATCGTGGGTCCGAAGCACTCGAAACTGGAGGATTGGAAAAAGAGTGAGACTGTGTTCACCATTCTGGTGGTAGAACTGTCTGCGCCCTCAGTGGACAAAAAAGCCTTTACAGCAAGCTCTCCTGAAAGTAACGTTTCATCTGTCATCTTAACGTTACCATTGCCATCCGACCCTTCAACCACGGCTCTGCTACACCTCGCACTTGACTACGTGGCCGCCGACACCAACCAACCACCCCAACGCCCAAGACTATGAACAAACTCCGCCTCCTTCTCAGCATTGCGCTGCTCGCATCCCTGCAACCGGCGTTTTCCGAGGAACCAGACAAGCGCCAGATTGCAGTCGCAGTTCTCGACTTTGCGGTCGATCCAGATGCAAATCTGCCCGCGACATTTGGTGCCGACATTGCCCAGCTTTTGAACGTCGACCTCTCCGGAGAAGGGGAACTGGCCGTTGTCGAGCGGATCAGCTTGCAACGTCTCCTCGAGGAGCAGTCCATGGGTCTGTCCGGAACGGTCAACACCGAGACCGCCGCGCAGCTCGGAAAGTTGACCGGGGTGGAAGTCTTCGTCGCCGGTCGGGCCTTCAAGGTCGGTCGCGATACGTTTTTGGTGGCGCGCGTGATCGGCGCCGAGAACGGACGTGTGTTCGGGATGCGCGAAAGCATGAAAAACCTCGACCATGTCAGCGACAGTGCCGAGTCACTCGCTGCGAAAATAGCGAGCACGCTCAAAAAAGAGCGTGCCCAACTGCTCGTGCCGCCCCCCACCAAGGACGCTCATATCGAAAGTCTCCGCGATCTCGTCAAGGGACATGACTCACTCCCCTCGTTTTATATCAGTATCCCGGAAGAACACATCGGAAGAGCCATCCCCGACCCTGCCGCAGAAACCGAAATAGCCCGCACGCTGATTGCGCTGGGCTTTCCCATGGTGCAGTCCAGCTCTCAGGCCGATTTCGTCGTCACCGGGGAGGGATTCAGTGAGTTTGCGATGACAATCGGTCCATTGCGGTCCTGCCGTGCCCGGCTCGAAGTAAAGGTCGTTGACCGGGAGACCGGCAAAGTCGTCCTGATGGACCGGGAGACCACCGGTGCGGCCGACTCGGCAGAACACATCGCGGGCAAGAATGCCCTTCAAAAAGCGGGCCTAAAAGTCAGCGAGCGCGTGGTTAAAGCCATCGTGCAACCCGAGGCGTAAGAGCGGTCGGCATCGCTGATGCAGATTTGTTGACGCTGCGTAAGTTCCCTTGATTTGACGGCATGAGGGCAGACATTCTGCCTTCGCCAGTGGTAAACCGCGCCCGCAAAAACCGAACATTCGTCTTTGCGCCTGCACTTCCAACCCCTCCCCAAGTCAGTGAGCTCGCCTAAACAATTTTTAGCCAGGCAAATAATATTATTCCGGGACGTAGGCTCTAATATTCAGAAGCACAACCCAGCATCAAATGGCATATGGAACCCCAAAATAAATCACCTTAAGACTCCACATACTCAGCTAAATCAGAAAACGACACACCTTCGCTATTGTTATATTTTGCCAGGCTAAATATTCTAGTAGAGTGCAGTGATCGTCGCTTGCCAAACCTGCGGCGTCCATTTAACTCGTTTGTTATGCAGCAGTTGAAACTCCTTGCCATCTTGTTTGCGCTTCTTACGACCGCCCGAGCTGATGATGAGCGCCGCCTGAACATCCTTATATTTTACGTGGATGATCTCGGAGTGATGGACGTTTCACCGTATAATCCAGACAGCTTTTACCATACCCCCGCCATTCAGGTTCTGGCAGACTCCGGGGTCACCTTCACCAACGGCTACTCCGCCTCCCCCGTTTGCTCGCCCGCGCGCTCTGCCCTGATGACGGGCCAATGGCCCGCACGCACCCGCAATAGCAACTTTTTCGGAGCGCCCAATATGTATTTTGGTCAAGCTCTGCCGGAAAATACCGACCCGATCGAATACGGCGATCTCAGGCAGACCCGCAATCGCCCAGTGTGGCCGGCGCCCTACCTCGCACAGCTCGCCGAATCCCACACCAGCCTGGCTGAGGCATTCAAGTCCCATGGCTACGCGACGTTCCACGCCGGAAAATGGCACCTTGGCCCTGAAGGTTCCTGGCCCGAGGACCACGGCTTCGACTACAACTTTGGTGGCCACCAGGGAGGCGGCCCCTACGGTGGCGACAAATACTTTTCCCCCTATGACAACCCGCGCCTCGAAGACGGTCCGGCTGGCGAGCACCTGACCGGGCGTCTCGCGGAGGAGACCGCGAACTTTATTGCCACATACAAAGACCAGCCGTTCTTCGCGATGCTCAACTTTTATGCGGTGCACACCCCCTTGATCGGCCGGCCAGACCTGGTCGAAAAGTACGAACAGCACCGGGCGGAACTGGGACTCACCGACGAGTTTGAACCCGAGCACCCGCGCGAGAACCGCACCACCCAGTCTCACGCTGTCTATGCCGCCATGGTCGAGGGAGTGGATCAGGCCGTCGGCCAGGTGCTTGACGCCCTGGAAGAGCACGAGGTCGCCGACCGCACGCTGGTCATCTTCTACTCCGACCACGGCGGCCTCTCCACCTCCGAGGGTTCACCCACCACCAACCTGCCCTTCCGGGCGGGAAAAGGCTGGCTCTATGAAGGGGGACTGCGCGTTCCTGTGATCGTCCGCTGGCCAGGTGTTGCTCCTGCAGGGGCAACCTCGGACTGGTTCGTCACCGGGACCGATTTCTACCCCACTACCCTCCAAGCCGCTGGCCTCGACCTGCTGCCCGGGCAACATAAGGACGGCATCTCTTTCACCCCCGCGCTCAAGGCTCCCGATACAGCCACCCCCGAGCGCGACCTCTACTGGCATTACCCACACTGGGGCAATCAAGGCGGGACCCCCGGCGCCGCCATCCGTCGCGGGGACTGGAAATACATCCAATATTTTTGGGGCAAAGCACCCGAACTTTACCACCTCGGCAACGATCCGGGCGAACGCAACAACCTCACTATGGCGCATCCCGATATCGCCCTCAAACTGCACAAGGCTCTCCACGAGCTGCACCGTGAAACAGACGCGCTCATGCCCAAACTGAATCCAAATCCACCTGCTAACTTCAACAGGTGGTGAGGCAGCAACCTTTGAAACATCACCGCCTACTCATCGTGACGTATGCCTGATCGCGTGGAGAGGACCACTAGTGCGGATGGCACTTGGTTAAGCGTCGTTGAGTTCGATGAAGGATTGCAGCAACTGCGACCACAAAGCGAAGTCGACAAAGCGCGGCCCGAGCCCGGAAAACACCCAACGGATGAGTTCGGCGGCAGTTAACACCTCCGCATGTGCACATCTGGCAAAAGATCGCAAAGTTACCGGCCTGCATGCGGACCACCACTAGAAGGCCCATTGATCGAAAGCGATTTCATGGAGCAGGGTTGATCGCCCTGCTCCATTCTATTTTATGCGGGTGCGTCCGCCGTGCTCTTCATGTGTGAGCGCAAGCCCGCCACCTGCGGGCGTCCTGGTTTCATAGATCCAGCGTGATGGCGTCCATCCGCGCCTTGAGCAAGTCCGCAACCTCCTTGGAATCCTCCCCCAGTTCGGCGGGATTCCGGATGATCTCGACCTGCACCCCAATCTTACTGAAGGGCAGGGGCAGGTAGAAGCGGTCCCAGCTCTTGAGCCGCCAGGCCCGGGAAAAGTTGAGCGAAAACAAAATCATGGGCGCACCGGTCTTCAAGGCCACCGAGACCGCACCGGGCCGCAAGTGATACATCGGCCCGCGCGAGCCGTCCGGTGTGACCCCAATGTCATAGCCCTCGGCATGGGCCTTTAACATCTCCCGCACGGACTGGGCGCCACGCTTGTAGTGCGAACCCCGGATGGGCCACATCCCCAGCTTTCGCATGAAAGCCGCCAGCCAAGCACCGTCTCCGCTGGCGCTGATCAAGGTGGCGAGCCGCCGGTGCACAAAGTAGCGCCGAAAAAACTCCGGTGCGGCGAAGAGCCGATTATGCCAAAGGATGACCACCGAAGGTGGCGGCGGATTATCGATCAGCGCCTGCACCTCCTGCCCCCAGTAGAAGCGCAGGGTGCGCAGCCAGAGCTTGAGCACCCCCGCCGCCAATGCGAGCAAGAGGCGCTGATGCCATTTTAACTCGTGGTAGGGCGTGGACTGGTTGTTGGGTGCCGACATTTACACGCTCAAAATGGATAAATGCCGCTCCTTGGCAATGCCGCGATTAATCGCATCTGTCGTCTGGACGGTCTCAGCGAACAGGTCGTGCGGGATGCCCGCTTTGTGAATGAAGGCGTCCTGGCTGAGCATTTCGTGGCTCAACAACTTTATTTTCTGGATTCACCTAAACGGCAGCCGGATTTGCACTACTGGTTGCGGGAGGGGCGGGCCAATAATGCCGAAGTCGATCCCACCACTCTCACTCGTGCCCGCGAGCACCACCGCTACGCCATTCCACTTGACCCCCCACCCTCAACGCTTAACACCTTCACTCTTACAAAATTCGAACTCCCACCCTTTTTATCTCCCCACCTTTCCACGAAATGACAGCTCCCTCCGCATCCAACGACAGCCTAATGGAAGACATCGTCGGCCTCTGCAAGCGCCGCGGCTTCATCTTTCCCTCCTCCGAAATCTACGGCGGCTACAACGGCTTTTACGACTACGGCCCGCTCGGGGTCGAGCTGCGCAATAATATCAAGCAGGCGTGGTGGCGCGACTTTGTGCAGTGCCGCGACGATATCGTCGGCCTCGACTCCAGCATCATCATGCACCCGAAGATCTGGAAGGCCTCCGGCCATGTGGACGGCTTCTCCGACCCGATGGTGGACTGCAAGGAGAGCCGGAAGCGCTATCGCGCGGACCAAGTCTTTTGTGCGCCGGTGGTGCTCGATAGTGAGACCGTCGGCTACGTCGCCTATGTCGAGGGTGCCGACGAGGCCAGTATCGTTAAACAAGCCAAGAAGCTGCGGGATTCGCTCGACCGGAAGCAGTCCAAGCTCGACGAGCAACAGCTGCTCGGCAACGCCACTGAATTTACCGAGGTCAGCGATCTCATCCGCGAGCAAACGCTCGGCCCCGACGCGAGCAAGGTCGGCACCCTGACCGCCCCGCGCGAGTTCAAGCTGATGTTCGAGACCAAGGTGGGCCCGCTGGCCGACGACTCGGCTGTCGCCTACCTCCGCCCGGAAACCGCCCAGGGGATTTTTGCCAATTACAAGAACGTGGTCGATACTGGCCGGGTGAAGATTCCCTTCGGCATCGCCCAGATCGGCAAGGCCTTCCGCAACGAAATCACCCCGCGCAACTTCATTTTCCGCTCCCGCGAGTTCGAGCAGATGGAGATCGAATACTTCATTTCGCCCGAGGCCGATTGGAAGACGCTCCACCGCGAGTGGCTCGACCAGTGCATCGACTGGCTGGTCTCCATCGGCCTGCCGCGCGAATCGATCACCGAAGACGTCCACCCGCAGGAGAAGCTGGCCTTCTACTCGCAGGCCACCACCGACCTGATGTTCCACTTCCCGCACGGGGAGCAGGAGCTCTGGGGCATCGCCTGCCGCTCGGACTACGATCTGAAGCAGCACCAGGAGCACTCGGGCAAATCGATGGAGATTTTCGATGAAGCCAGCAAAAGCAAATACGTCCCTCACGTCATCGAGCCCTCGCTTGGGGTCGACCGTACCCTGCTGGCGGTGCTCGCCGCTGCCTACTGCGAAGACGAGGTGCCCAATGACAAGGGGCAGACCGAGAAGCGCACCCTGCTCAAGTTCAGCCCGCGGGTGGCACCCTACAAGGCGGCAATTTTCCCGCTGCTCAAGAACAAGCCCGAGCTGGTCGAGCGCGCCGACGCCCTCTACAAAAAGTTGCAGCGCCGCTGGAACGTCTTCTACGACGCCTCCGGCGCCATCGGCCGGCGCTATCGTCGTCAGGACGAAATCGGCACGCCTTTCGGCATCACCATCGACTTCGACACCATCGAAAAAGACGGCACCGTCACCCTGCGCGACCGCGACACCTGCGAACAACGCCGGATGAGCGAAGCAGAGCTGATCGACTTCCTGGAAGAGCAGATCGAAGGCTGAAGCCTTAAAGAGTAGCTAGAGGACGGATGACAGAGGACAGAGATTGATGACCAGATAGTGATGCGAGTTCATGCTTCGCCCAAAAGGCGATTAACAAACACTTCGTGAGGCATTGAACTTAAACATCTGGCTCCTGTTCTCTGACCTCCGACTTCTGAATACAGACTGATAGAAGCCGGATCTCCCGTGTTGTGTCCGCTCGCCGGACGCCCGAACGGAGAACAACACCACATCTGCAAGAAAAAACCTCGGCTGCGGAGAGTCCGGCTGCGAATGCGAATGTCGTCGTGTTGCCGCAGCCCCAACGGCGCCCGGCTAGCGGGCACGCCACGAGTGCACCACTCCGCCCCCACCTCAATCCGTCGGGAGCAAGCCATGCTCCTCGAGGAATTTATAGAACGGATGCTGTTGCATGCTGGTTGGCGTCTCGAAGCCGAAGTGCAGCCCGCAGTCGGGGCATTCCAGAGTTCCGGCGACCTCGGAGTGGCAGGCGGGACAAGTCCCCTCGAAGGGCTCCTCGGTGCCGCTGTCGATATTGTAGTAGTCCATCAGCAGGGCGCAGGTGGCGACAAAGTCGGCCTCGTTCACCAGTAGATAATATTCCGTCGTCGCGCCCCATCCGGTAGCACCGACCGTCACTCCCTCAAGTTCGAAGGGGATCGCCTCACTACTGAGCAACTGCACCACGCCCTCAAGTTCTGCGGCGGTAAATCTCGGGATTCTCATTCCCCCTGGTGGGCCTCAATTTCGGATTTTAACTGCGACAAAAATTGCTCCCGCTCGTCTGCGCCCACCCAGTGGTGCCGGATCACCGCAAAGACGGATCCGTCCTGCAGATGTAAAATAGTCAGCCGTTCCCGCCCCCGGATAAACAGGCCCGTGAGAAAGGACGCCACGCACCCCGCAGCAAACAGATAGCCGACAAAAACGCCAAAAACACCATCGCCGGAATAATGAAAGAAGAGGAGTAAAAGAAAGAGGAAGCCCAAGGTAAAATACGGCAGCTTGCCTTCGCTTTTCCTTTCGGTGGAGGCGAAATTCGCGTCGATGTTCGCCAGTTCGGTCGATTTCTCACCCTTTTCCCTTCTGAGCGACCAGGTATGCGAGATGCGATTACCCTGTAGCTCCAGTGAGTCGTGTTGTTTACCTTGTTTTTGTACTAATTTCATTTTGGGTATGATTACTTTTCTACCCGCTGCATGGCGGGCTTTCGTGCTGACGGGAGACGACTGAGGCCGGACTGATCCCCCCCCTCTACCGTCATTCCCGCCTCGAAGACCGATACGTCATCTGCATATTTCGTCAGTCGGTCCACGACCGCTTCCTGCTGCGGGGGGCTGGCCGTGAGGTAAAGCTCGGTGCCATCCTCGCTCTCCACCCCCATCCACAAAACCACACTTTCGTAGTGCTGCAGCAACCAGCCGAGTGCCTCGTGCATCTCCTTGCCGTCGGTGGGCAACTCGTAAAAGTCCGCGAGCCGGTCGCTGTGCGACCAGGCAACTGTAGGCGGATTATCCAAATAGGCAGACACGGTCGATTTTTCTAAACCGAAATGGTCGTCTGGCAAGCTTTCAAGCTATATTCGGCTCAGACGTAGCGGTGTGCTTCAGCCACCGTGGCAC
>PXBU01000408.1 GCA_003566795.1 Puniceicoccaceae bacterium
CGCAGGCGGTAGCGCTCCTCAATTAAGTTTTTGCTATCATGTAGCGACCTTGCGAGAGCAAGGTCTGCTCGATATGCTGTTTAAGGATCGAAAAGACGGCACTGTCGTGCCATCGCTACGAAATTGTAGCGACCGGCCGACGCTCGCTACGAAATTGTAGCGACTGGCTTTACGCCAGGATGGACCCAGTTTTGAAATTTGAACCGAGTATCGAATCGCGGTCCGGCAGCCGCCGGACGCTCGCTACGAAATTTTTTGAACAGACCTCCGGTTTGGTGTCTTGCGACACTGGACATGGGTCAACTCTTAGGCCAGCATACCGCTGTGAACATCATTCTATTTGACCAACCCTTTGAGCGGCTCCGCCTCGAGGCGAGCGATCCGCGCGGTACGCATATCCGCCAGGTGCTGCGCGCCGAGGTCGGGACGAAAGTATTTGTCGGTTTCGTCAACGCCGATCGCGCCCGGGCGGAAGTGCTTGCGTTGGAGCCGGACGGTTCGGTCGAACTGCAGGTTATTGCCACCGAGCCTGCTCCCGCAGCCCTGCCAGTGCAGCTGTTGATCGGATTGCCACGTCCGCATACCGCGAAGCGAATTCTTTTTGAAGCTGCCAGTATGGCGGTCTCGGCCATTCATTTTTTTGAGGCCGCGCGCGGGGAGCCCTCGTATGCGCAGAGCAGCCTCTGGACCAGTAATGAATGGCGCGAGCGCCTGCGGCTCGGCACCGAGCAATCTTTTGGCACGCATATCCCCGATGTCACTATCGCCCCCGACCTACAGACCGCCATCAGTCAATTGCCGGTCGCAGCCGCGCGCATTGCGCTCGATAACTATGAGGCGGGCACCTCCCTGGGGCAGGCACTTCCGGTAGACGCGGGCAGCGTCCAAATAGCACTAGGCCCCGAGCGGGGATGGTCGCCCGAAGAGCGCGATATTTTTCGCAAAAACGGTTGGAAGCTGGCCCATCTCGGACCGCACGTCCTGCGCACCGAAACTGCCTGCACCGCCGCAGTGGCCGCAGTAGCTACAGAAGTCGGACTCTGGTCAGCTCCAACGCAGACCGCTCTATAAGCCGCTGAAAGGATGAACCACAGCGACGAATGCTCCGGGATTTTCAGCACCTGCGCATTTCAGGCAGGCCAATCATCTGTTGGCGCTCAACATCCCAGACTTTGAGCCGGAGACAGCGGATGATTTCCGCAGGATGCAGGGAGGTTGTCTTGGGCGATTGCAGCTCGGGCATTTTTTCCAGGACTTCAGGCAGCCGATAGAAAGGAATCTTCGCATTCAGATGATGAATGTGGTGGTAGCCGATATTGGCGGTGAAGTAGCACATGACCGGGTTCATCTTACAATAGCTGGAGGAAACCAGGGCCGCGCCCTCGTAGGTCCACCCGTCCTTGTCCATATAGGTGACATCCGGAAAATTATGTTGTGCGTAAAAGAGGTAGGCACCCAGGGCGCTGGCGACAGAGAAAGGCAGGAAAAGCAGCAGGAACGCCGCCGCCCATCCTAAAAAGGTGATCGCCACGGCATATAAGACGAGGTGCAGAGCCAGGGCGATGATCGAGTCCCGGTGCGCCTTCGGATCTTCCATCGCCGGAACCACGCACATGCCAACAATGAAGACAGAGAAATAGCCCAAAAGTATGGTCACGGGGTGGCGCATCGCCAGATACTTGGCGCGCTCTTGCTTGGAAGATTTCTGGTAGCGCTCGCTCGTCATCACCGGATAGGAGCCGATGTGTGAACTGCGCAGCTTGGAATTATGGTTGTGGTGATGGTTATGCGAGTGCTTCCAGATGCTGCTTGGCGTCATGGCATAAATGCCCCAAACGCGCATCAGTCCGGCCGCCGTTTTTGATTTGGGCAGGATCGCATTATGCTGGTGGTCGTGGTAGATAACGAACAGGCGCACAAAAAACAGACCGGCCAGCACCGATGCCGCCACTTTGAGTATCCAGAAGGGCAGCAGCACTGCGGCTACAAGTGCTGCGATATAGGCAAATACTGTTGTGAGCAGAATCCGCCAGCTGCGGACGCTGTTGTCCTGGGCGAATTCACGCGTTGCGAGGATTAGTTCTTTCCCGGTTCTCATAATAAATACTCTGGCTCTGCCTAAAATTAAATTGGTGGATTCGCGGCTCAGTGCGACTGAAACACGCCTTATTGCGTCACCCATTATAAATTTAATTTTAAAAATAGCGAGACCAGAAGTTGTGAGAACTTCTGAGAACCCGCTTTTGAGCGCCGGAGGCGACACAAAAGCGGGTTTTCAGAATTAAAAATAGTCCTATCGCCATACAAATTCGGTAATTTGACTTGGGTGAAATTTGTCGATGTAAGCTGAGGAAATTCTTGGCGCCACCTCACCACTGAAAAGCGGTGCGTGTCATTTGCTCGATCATTATCAACGGGCGTTATTTTTGTTGTATCTTGGTGGATCGTCCGCTAATTAACGCAGCGATTTCTATGGTAAACATGATTGAGTCGTCCACTTGCGCGACTCGTGCTTTGCCAGTGAGGTCGCATCCGTCCTAACAACTAACAATATACCAACAAAATGTCTGAACAAGAAAACACACCCCCACCCCCACAACCCACCGCTCCTGTAGGTAAGCCCGCCGGTGCCGATAAGAAAATAGCCGCTGGCATCTGTGGCATCCTGCTGGGTTCCCTCGGTATCCATAAGTTCATTCTCGGTTATACCAAAGAAGGTGTGATCATGCTTCTGGTCACCATCTTGGGTTCCTTCATTTTGATTGGACCCATGGTGATGTGGATAATTGGCCTCATCGAAGGTATCATGTATCTGACCAAGTCCGACGAAGAGTTTGTCGCTACCTACGTCAACGGCAAGAAGGGTTGGTTCTAGAACAAAACTGGAAAATTGATTTTATCTTTCAGCCGCCCTGCAGGGCGGCTTTTTTCTGCTAATGACCAAGACCGAACGTGCTGCATTTGTGCTGAAGCGGCTGGCCGAGCTCTACCCGCAGCCGCCGATCCCGCTCGATCACAAAGACCCTTACACCCTGCTGATTGCGGTGCTGCTTTCCGCGCAGTGCACGGATGAGCGGGTCAATAAGGTGACCCCGCTGCTGTTCGCGCGAGCGGACAATCCCTGCGACATGGTGCAACTCACCGTCGAGGAAATCCAGGGCATCATTCGCCCCTGTGGGCTATCGCCGATGAAGTCCAAGGGCATTGCCGGCCTCTCGCGCATTTTGATCGATCAACATGCCGGGCAAGTTCCGGCGGATATGGCCGCGCTGGAGGCACTGCCGGGGGTGGGGCACAAAACCGCCTCGGTGGTGATGGCCCAAGCCTTTGGGCAACCGGCTTTTCCCGTCGATACCCATATCCACCGCCTGGCGCAGCGCTGGGGCCTCACTGCCGGTAAGAATGTGGTGCAGACCGAGCGCGACTTGAAGCGACTTTTCCCGAGAGAGCAATGGAACGACCTGCATCTGCAGATCATCTACTATGGCCGCGAACACTGCTCGGCCCGGAGCTGCGACGGCACTGTTTGTGAAATCTGCCGGACTCTTTATCCGCAACGCAAACGAGCGAAGAAGACCAAGAAGGCTTAGTTCGGCTGTATGGCACTTGCTGCGTTGTGCGCTTGGCGAAAGGCCTTCGGGTCGGGGGATAGAATCACCCCGACTACGCGAAGAAGCTTGCTTGAGCCTTGCCAGACCCACGCCGATCAAACTCACCACTGCAATGCGTCTCTCCGTTAATTGCTGATCACTGGTATGTGACGGAAAGTCCCCATCTTGCTGAGGTGCAACCTTAGTTTATAGATGAGCCAAAATGACTCTATTTGTTGTGTGGATGGGTCACTTTGCCGCGTAGCTGCAATATCGACTAAAGGTATTAAGATCTGTAAGGAGCTAATTGGGAGCATTTTGGGGATCTTTTATTCGCTGGTTGGGCGTTCGATTTTCTGGAACGATCTATGCATTTGATCTCGCATGAACATAGATTTTAACAGCTTTACCGAGAAATCGGCTTTCGCCTTTCAGTCGGCGCAATCTTTGGCCCAGCGTAATGGCCAGCAGGAGATTGACGTCTGGCACCTGTTGTTGGCTTTAATCCAGCAGGACGGGGGGATCGTACCGCGACTGCTGGAGCGGATGGGCATCACGCCCTCCGCCCTGCAACTGGCTGCGGAGCGCGAGTTGCATGCCCTGCCCAAAGCGAGCGGTAGCCTGAATGCGAGTCAGGTGTATATTTCCTCGTCGCTGCAAAAGGTGCTGGCTGCGGCGGAGAAGGCCAAGGAGGAACTGTCCGACGATTTCATCAGCACCGAACACCTTTTCCTCGGGCTGGTGGATGCGGCTGCGGGTAAGCTGGCAAAGTTTTTCCAACAGTTCGGGATCGACCGGCAGAAATTGCTGGAGGTGTTGCGGGAGACGCGCGGCAGTCAAAAGGTGAATACCCGCACGCCGGAGGCAACCTTTGAGGCCCTCGAAAAATACGGGATCGATCTCGTTCAAATGGCGCGCAAGGGTAAGATGGACCCGGTGATCGGCCGGGATGATGAGATTCGCCGGGTCATCCGCATTCTCTCCCGCAAGACCAAAAATAATCCGGTGCTGATCGGCGAGCCGGGTGTGGGTAAGACGGCCATCGTGGAAGGACTGGCCCAGCGGATTGTTCGCGGCGACGTGCCCGAGGGCTTGAAAGACAAAACAATCTTCGCGCTGGATATGGGCTCGCTGGTGGCGGGTGCCAAATACCGGGGTGAGTTCGAGGAGCGGCTGAAGGCGGTCTTGGCCGAAGTCAAGGGCAGCGACGGCAACATTCTGCTCTTCATCGACGAGCTGCACACCATCGTCGGCGCCGGCAAGACCGAGGGCTCGATGGATGCCGGTAACATGCTCAAACCGATGCTGGCGCGCGGTGAGCTGCACTGTATCGGTGCGACCACGCTCGACGAATATCGCCAGCACATTGAGAAGGACGCCGCACTGGAGCGCCGCTTTCAGACAGTGATTGTCGATCAACCCAACGTCGAAGACACCATTTCCATCCTGCGTGGGCTGCGCGAACGCTTCGAGTTGCACCATGGTGTGCGCATTCAGGACAATGCGCTGGTGCAGGCAGCCGTGCTGTCGCACCGCTATATCAGCGAGCGTTTCCTGCCCGACAAAGCAATCGACTTGGTGGACGAGGCCTGTGCCATGATCCGCACCGAGATGGATAGCATGCCGCAGGAACTCGATGCGCTCACCCGGCGCGCGCTCCAGCTGGAGATCGAAGAAGCTGCGCTAAAGAATGAAAAGGACGAGGCATCCAAGCAGCGGCTGACGGCGCTTTCCAAAGAACTGGCCGACGTGCGTGAGCAAGAGTCGACCCTGCGTGCTCAATGGGATAAAGAGAAGGGGGCCATCGACGAGATTCGCCAGGTGCGCGAGGAGATCGATGCTACCCGGATCGAGATGGAACGGGCCGAGCGTAATTACGATTTGAATACAGTCGCCCAGCTGCGCCATGGAAAAATGCCGGAGCTGGAGGCGCGCCTGCAACAGCTCGAAGCGGCCGAGATCCAGGAAGGGGCATTGCTCAAGGAAGAAGTCTCGCAGGAAGAGATTGCCGACATCGTCTCGAAGTGGACAGGGGTGCCCGTGACCCGCCTGGTTGAGGGCGAAAAAGAGAAACTGCTCCGGCTGGAAGAGGTCCTGCATGAAAGGGTGATCGGGCAGGATGAGGCTGTCAGCCTGGTCTCTGAGGCGATTCTGCGGGCGCGGGCCGGGATCAAAGACCCCCGCCGCCCGATCGGCAGTTTCCTCTTTCTCGGACCGACCGGGGTGGGTAAGACCGAACTTGCGCGCACATTGGCGGAGACGCTTTTCGATACGGAGGAAAATATCATTCGGATCGACATGTCGGAGTATATGGAGAAGCACTCCGTGGCCCGGCTCATCGGGGCCCCTCCGGGCTATGTCGGTTACGATGAAGGCGGGCAACTTTCCGAAGCCGTCCGCCGCAAGCCCTACAGCGTGGTGCTCTTCGACGAAATCGAGAAGGCGCACCCGGATGTATTCAATGTCCTCCTGCAAGTCATGGACGACGGGCGTATCACCGATGCGCAGGGGCACACCGTCGATTTTAAGAACACCGTCATCATCATGACGTCCAATGTTGGCAGCCGCTTCCTCACCGAAGGGGTCGAAGGCAGCGAAATTCCCGAGAGCGTGCGCGAGTCGGTGCTGGCCGAGCTACGCCAGGGCTTCCGCCCCGAGTTCCTGAACCGAATTGACGACGTGATACTCTTCAAGCCGCTTACGCTGGAAGAGATTACCTTGATTGTGGACCTATTACTGGCCGACCTGAACCAGCGCCTGGCCGAGCGCCGTATTGTGATCGAATTGGATGCCAGTGCCCGCGACTGGGTGGCCGAGCGCGGCTACGATCCGGTGTATGGCGCGCGCCCGCTCAAACGCTTCCTGCAGAAGCAGGTCGAGACACGCTTGGCCCGCGCTTTGATCGGCGGGGAAATCGCCGACCAAAGCACGGTGCGCTTCAAACGCGACGCCGACGAACTCGTCATGCAGACAGTCGACGCCGCGGAATTGGTGGATGAATAGGTCGATACCTAGTCTTCTTCGGTCAGCACCTCGTGCGGGATGAACTTATTGTAGTCTTCCAAGGTGCCTCCGTTGAGGCAGCACTCGATAATGGCCTTGCCGGTTGGGTCCAGGTCTTCGTGCAGAAAGCCCCGGAGTTCCTTGTGGAAGAACTCGGTCAGGATCTCTGCGCCGATATCGTAGGCGGCTTCGCCCACTTCCGGTTGCTTGTCCACTTCGAAGAACCAGCTTCCGATCGTCCGTCCTTCGATCAGCATCGAGGAGGGCAGGTAGCCGAGCAAGGGGCAACGGGCAGCATTCATCTGGGACTTGTCGAAGCGGGCACCACCCCGGCGGGTGATGAACTCCCGGGTGATCCACTGCGGCATGAAGCTGACCTTCCAGGCGCCGATGTGTTGGTTCGGGACGAGGATGTATTTCACCTTGGGCGTATCGATAATCTGCTGTAGCAGCAAGTTTGCCTGATCGACTTTGCGCCCGGTGGCGAAAGGCCAGTAAGATCCGACCCCTTCGGAAGACATCCCTTCGGTATCGACGATGCTGGGGTTGGCGTGTCCACGCGGTGCCGTCAGGCGCCACAGCCAAGCCAGTGCCGGCGGCAAAAGGTGGAACAATCCCATGATGCCGTAGCTGGGGTGCTCGCGGGTGCAGGGGGGGCAACGCACACCGAAGCTGCGGATGTCCACATCGACCGGCTTCTTCACGATACCGGGGATAATCTCCCGTGGGATGACCACCCGCGGATTCGGGCAGGGTTGGCCCGGTGCGTCCATGATATGCTCCCAGATCAAGGCGGTGGAACCCGGATTCGCATCGATATTCAGGAAGAGAATCGGCTTCTTGGGGTGAATCGTCATCTCTTCCAGGTGCGGGTCGACGCCGTATTTTTCAATGTGATTGACCCGCACAAACCAGGCATCCTCGGCGTCCATCAGCGTCAATTTGCCCTGGCCTTTGTCGAGGGAAGGATGGCACAGTGCCATGTCGTCGGTGACCGGGCGGAGTTCGCAACTACTGGGCAGTGTGAGGGTGCGTTTCTCGTCGGTGAGAATGTTTTGACCGAGTAGTAAGCGTCCGTCTTCCTCGCGGTGGGCTTGCTCGAGCATTTCACTCTTACCGCCACCGCTGGCCCCTTCGTGGGAGATGACTACCTTATTGCCGTAAGGGGTCACTACCTGGACGGTCGATCCGTGCATGGTGACCCAGTTTTCACCTTCTCCCAGGTTCAGGAGAACCCCGTAGATGCCTTTCTTCGCACTCGGCCCCGGATAGAGGTTGTAGCTGAAAAGCTCGTGGGTGTCAGGTGTCCGGTTATGCACCACCACCTGTTTGCCGTCGAAATGGGTATGCCGGAAAGGCGGTGCCACATAAATGACGGATTTGGGTGCAAAGCCTGCCGGTACATTCTTGGGCTCGATCAGGCCCTGCAAGAGAGCCAATCCGAGCGCAAAGAATCCGGCGTTGGCCGGAGCGACTACGAAAGCATCCATTCCCTTGCCTTCCATGCCAGCCAGAAAGGGGAAAACAGCCAGATCCTGGGTTTTTAACCATTCGAAGGTTTCCTGGCGGACCGGATCGAAATCGCTGCCAAAACGCTCTTTGTAAGTGGGTTTGTCGGTTTTGCGTTCGTCGCCGATCACCATACAATCCGGGTCGCGGCGGCGCATGTAGGTTTCCAGATAGTTCGCGGCGATGCCGTTTTTAACTGCGCAAACCCTGGCTTCGACCACATCCCCCTTGCCGGGGACGTCGTAGGATACCTCGTGCCAGCCGTTCACCGCGTTGCAGGTGGCCAGCTCAATGAGATGGTCAACCGATTGGGCTACTGTCACACTCGGAGCCGCTTCCAGTAGTTCGCGGGTATCCGGTGGGAGGTTGTAGGGGATTTTATCTTTAGGCATAGTTTTGCTTCCTGTTGTGGTGGATGATGCAGGACTTTATGGGTCCAATGAGCCGCCAGTATAGGCAAAAAGACCGGCTGATACTATCCCTTACTTTGCAAAAATAGCGCATATTTTGCGCACCGAAAAGGCGGTATATTGCGGTATATTGTTGCAACTTGCTGATCAAATGCGTGTTTAATCCATCGTAGCGACTGGCTTTATGCCAGGATCAAGCGCTGCTGTTAAGCGAGGCTGTTCGGATCGCGGGATAAACCCGCTCGCTACGAAATAA
>PXBU01000437.1 GCA_003566795.1 Puniceicoccaceae bacterium
CGGACATTCCGGGTAGGCAGTCGCGTCGATGTCCGCTTTTGACTTCGATGGCGGTCAGTTCCCGGTTTTTGCGAACGACGAAGTCCACCTCCCGGTTGCGATCACGCCAGTAAAAGAGCTCAAGTCCTTCCGCCCGCGCGGCATTGGCAAGGTGGGCCCCCACGGCCGACTTAACCAGCCGTCCGTAGAAGCTCCGGTCTTTCCTCGACTCCTCCGGGGAAAGGCCTTCCATAGCCGACATCAGAGCGGTATTGAGCACCTGAAGCTTTGGGCTGGAGGCGCGTTGGCGGACGGTCTCACCCGCAAACTTGGGAAGCCCGGTCAAAAGCCCGGCGGCACCGAGGAGCTCGAGGTAGTGCGCCAGCGTGACCGTGTTGCCGGCGTCTGGTAGCTGGCCGAGCATTTTGGTGTAGGAGAGTATCTGTCCCGAATAGCGGCAGCCCAGCTCGAAGAGTCGTCGCAGCAGCGCGGGTTTGTCCACGCGAGTGAGCAGCAGAATATCCCGGGAGACACTCGTTTCGATCAAACTATCCATGAGATAGCTTCGCCAGCGGACCGGATCGTCGCGCAAGGGAGCCGCTCCCGGATAGCCGCCGAAATACAAATAATCCTCCAGGTCATAACCAAAGGCAGCTTCCATTTCCGCCAGCGACCAGTGGGGCAAGTGGATCGTCTCAAATCGCCCCGCCAGATTCTCCGTCAGCCCGCGTTGCAACAGCAGCGGTGCCGATCCGAGGAGCACGACCTTCAGTGGACAGTCCTTCCGGCTATCCTCGTCCCAGAGTTGCTTCACCGTTTCCGACCATTGCTCGACCTTCTGGATCTCGTCCACCACCAGAATGCCACCCAACCCAGTCGCCTCCACCCGGGCGGCCTCCCATTGCTGACGCAGCCAAATCTGATCGCGCAAGGTGGGCTCGTCCGCACTCACGAAGCGCACCGGCAGAGACTGGCCCTGCGTGACCTGATTCACCAGCGTCGTCTTGCCCACCTGACGACTCCCCGTCACCACCTGCAGGAAGCGGCGGGGCTCCTCCAGACGCTTTGACAACAGTCCGGCTTGCTCCCGCTGAAAGGGTATCTTCAAATTACTCATTATACTGAGTAAAAATACTAGATAGGCTGATTATTCAAGTAAAAACCAGCTTAAGTTAGTGCCATTCACCCCTGACCCCACTCCTGGACGGAGCGTGGTCGGTCCCCTCCTATCGGAGCAGGAGTGGAGTTTTCATATGGGAATTTATACCACTTTGAAGAAGGTCGGTCCTCAAATAGATATTGAAAAATCGCGGGATAAACCCGCTCGCTACAATAAGTGAGAGGCTTTATGCCTCGATAGATGCCTGCGTTCATGCGGCCATACCTTTTTCGATTCGATATTAGACGGATTCCAACAGGGATTCGCCCAGCCAGGAGTTCGGCCAGATCCGTAGTTGCACGTTGCCGTCTTCGATGACGGCGTAGGCCGCCTGCATTATACACGGCTGTCAACCACCTCGCCATAGTAAAATCCCGATACTGATTAATGATTGGGATGTCGTAAGGATTATTTTGATTGACATTTAAAGCTAGTCCATTGCGGTGAAGGTATACTTACGGACAATTCGAAAAGTATCACCGCCGGACTTCTCAACCCTGAACTCAGGAGTAGGGGGATCACGCCAACCACATCGTCCCCTATGAACAACTCGCGCACACGCCTACACAAAGGCATCGGGATCCTGATCGCTCTCTTTTTTGCCATTACCCCGGTATTGGCCGCTCCGCCGGATCTCACTGCGGGAGACGCTATTCCGGCTAACCTGGAAACGACCTGGAACCTTGGGCCGACAGGAATGAGAGGATGGGTTTTCTACGACACTGCTGGCGGCGGTATCAATGGGTCGTTCGATAGCCGCCAGATCGAGGTGCGCACGGTGGCTGCGGGCTCACCCGCGCAGGGTGTCTTCCAGCCCGGCGACCTCATCCTGGGAGCGAGCGGGACTTCGGAGGTGCCGGCCCTCTTTGACATCGACGCCCGGCGAGGATTGGCGACGGCGATTGCCGATGCGGAGGCGCGCGATCCGGCGGATCTTCAGTTGATTCGTTGGCGCAGCGGAGCGCAATCTGTGGTCACGATTACCTTGCGCACCATGGGAGCCTACTCCGCTACCGCGCCTTATGATTGCCCCAAGTCCGAGCAAATCCTCCGGGAGGGCATGACCTATTTCTTTGAGAATGAGACCTCCGGAAGATATGGAGTGGGTGTTTTGAACCTTCTCGCTGCGCAGGATGATTTTTTTCCGGAACCTGAGCGGGAACTCTATTGGCAAAGGGCCGAGACCGAGCTGAGAGGACTAATGGAAAATTCATTTGTGCTCAACCAGTTGCAAAACTACACGGCAAGCACCGCTTATCCTGCTCCATGGCAACGGGCATACAAACTGATCCTGCTGGGAGAATACTACCTCCTCACCGAAGATGAGGATGTGCTGCCAACTATCGAAGCACTCGCCATCAATATCGCGAAGGGCTCCAGTCACTTTGGTACAGTGGGCCACGCCTTCCGGACAGGGGACTACGACCCATTGAGCAACTTCCGTCCCGTTAACACCGGCTATGGAGTGGTCAATAGCGTCGGCATGCTGTGCTTGCTCGGCGTGCAGCTCGCGCAGCTCTGTGGGGTCGATGATCCCGTCGTCAATGACATGGCGGAGCGGGCGAAAATGTTCTATGCCTCGTATGCCGGCAAGGGGAGCATTCCCTATGGCGAGCACGCGCCTTTCGATCCGCGCCACGAAAATAACGGTGTCAACGCGCTTGCCACTATCTTGTTGGAAGACGATCCCGCCTACCAGAGCCAGGCAGAGTTCTATGTAAAGATGGTGCTTGCCTCTGGAGATACCGAACGGGACGCAGGTCATACCGGAGCCTACTTTAATTATCTCTGGGCGCCCATGGGTGTGCAAAGGGGTGGGCCAGCTGCAGTGCAGGCTTATTTCAAAGAGGTCAGTTGGTTGTTGGATTTGCATCGCCGCTGGGACGGCGGCTTCGACTACGATTCCTATAGTGAGAATCGTGCCCCGAACGGAGAGGAGTATTACAACTTCCGCATGAGCACTGCGATGCTTCTTACCTATGCGCTACCCCTGCAGAATCTCCACATCACCGGACGCAACAGCGCTGGCGATCTGGTTCTCAGCCAGGCGCAGATCAGTGAAAGTATGGACTTCGAGGATTACGATGCGTCAGCGCGCAGTATCGCGCAGTTGGTGGCCGATTTGGGTGTTTGGTCGCCCAAGGTCCGCAAACTCGCGGCCGCCGAACTCGGAAATCGAAGCATCGACAGCACCACCCGCAATCAAATCCGCTCCCTTGCGATGGACGTGGAGGGGAATTCCCGTTACGGGGCCATACAAGCCCTCCGTGAAATCGGCGACACCGACTACACCGGACAACTGGTGTCCTTGCTGGAGGATGACGACGGCTACGTGCGGACCCTCGCGGCCGAAGCACTCCACTCATTACCCAATTCGTATAAGGTCCCTTACCAGGCCGACATGTTGACGACACTCGTTTCACGCGCCCGCCCGACATTTCCTGCGGACCCTGAAGATCCCCTGCAATTAGACCAAGATGCCTTGATCACCGCCATCTTCGGCAGCAACGCCCTGGTCGACAACCGGTCCGAGATGAACTCCCTCATTGCCGATGTTGGAAGCGAGTTGTTTTTCGACGCCCTCAAGGTGGCTTCGCGGCACCCGACCGGGAGCGCACGCAGTAGAATCAGCGATATTTACGAGGAGCTCACTCCCTCGGAGGTGGATCTCATGGCACCCGAGCTGGTGGACATGGTTGCCCTTGGTGCCTACGCGGACCGGATGTTCATGCTCGGCGTGCGGATCAATGCAATGCAGGCCATGGCCAGAAATCTGGTGGCAGACGCCGTTCCCGCCGCGATGCAGGCAATTGACGGGTCCAACAACTGGGGCCAATTCCATAACAACCTGTTCGATGTCCTGATTACCTATGGCGGTTCCTCGACACTGGTGACTCCCGATCCGGATGTGGTCGGCTTTGCGCAGAGTTATCTGTCTGGCCCCACTTCGGAGCGTGCGCAGCAACTGCTCGATGCGATCGGCGCCGATTCCGCCCCGACACCGCCAGTTGCCTTCAAGAGGATCGTCTCGGCTACCGCCGACCATCCGAATGTGGACACCGCCACCAACACCACCAACTTGCGCGTGACGGCCATCGACCATGCCGAGGGCGATAGCATCTTCAGCTGGGAGCTGCTCTCGGGACCCAGCATAGTCACCATCACCCCAAATGGCACTGACGAGACGAAGAGTACCTTGGACTTCGATGGGACTCCGGGAGACTATGAGTTCCAGGTCACCATGTCCGACTCGCGCGGGTTTACCGAAACCTACGAGACCGTCTCGGTCACTCTCATTGATTCCGACGGGCAAGATGTGATTCCGCCCTACATTGATCCGGCGATCTGGGAGATCCCGCCGACTGCCGTCGATGAAACGACTATCACTATGACCGCGATGACTGCTGTCGATCCCTCGGGTGTCGAGTACTACTTCGCCAGCACCTTCGGCGGAGGCAATGACAGCGGCTGGCAGGATAGCCCGACCTATATCGACACCGGCCTCACCCCCGCGACCTCCTATGGCTACCAGCTCATGGTGCGCGACAAGTCGCCGAACCAGAATCAGACCGAGTTGTTCACTCCGGCCGCCTTTGCAACCACCGACTTTATTGCCTCCCACTCGCAGGCCAATCCCGGTGGACCCTACGAAATTCCCGCTGGGGGATCGCTCTCACTCGATGGGAGTGCATCACTGCCCTCAGAGGGCGAGACCATAACTTCCTGGGAGTGGGATCTGCGCAACGACGGCACCTTCGACCTCACTGGTGAAACACCCGCAGCGATAACGATCCTAGAGCTGATCACCACCTATGGCATGGTCGTCGGCTCGAATACGATCCGACTCCGGGTCACTGACACGGCCGACCGAGTGTCCACCATCACAGGCACGGTCGAGGTGGGGCCACCCCTGAGCTGCCAACTTGGGATACTCGACCTCAGTGCCAACGGGGGCATCAATCCCAACACCGGCCATTCCTGGCAAATTGGAGATACTTACCGCATCGCCTTCCACACCCAAGGTGCTACTACCACCACCTCGAATGATCCGGAATACTACAATGACTTCGTCACATCCGAGGCCTGGCAGGTGGATGCACTGCAAGGCGCATACTGGCGCGCCATGGTCACGGTGAATCTCGACCCCGATACGACGCAGGAGCTCTCACCCAAGCGCCACGTCCGCGATAATACCGGCACCGACGATACCTCCGGCGGCACGGGCCAGGGAGGGGCTGGCGCGCCTGTCTATGTGCTGGACGGGTCCACCTGCATCGCTCGCAACAACGCCGATATCTGGAACGGTTGGAGCAATCCCTTCGATGGAAACTCTGCCATCCGTCTGGTATCCGGCAGCACCAATCTCAACTCGGACGGCGCGTCCGTCACTGCCTCGCAAAATGTCTACTACTCGCCATTTTTGGACCAGTTCGGCTTGGGTGATACTGCGAACGTCCACGGGCGGGATGTGGCGACCGGAACCAATAGCTCCGGTGGCCACGTCAACGCCTTGGGGGATACGACCGATTCCACAAGTATCAATCGCGGCAGCTCGAACGCCAATAGTTCGGGTCGTGTCTGGAACCGTTTTGGGGCAGCGACCACGAGCGAGCTCGCGCTTTACGCCATCTCTGTGCCCCTCACTATTGTCGACCTCACCGATCCCGTCCCACCAGGACTCGTCTCTATCGACGATGACCGCTCCGGTGGTGACTTCAATCTCGGTGACGAGACGAACATTTCGTACACTGTCACCTTCGACAGGCCGATCAATGCCGCTTCGTTTACCGTGGACGACTTTGAAAATATCGGCACTGCCGCCACCACCATCACTGCGATTCGCGGCACACTGTCCTCCTCCGTGTTTGAGGTCATCGTCGCTCCCTCCGGCCCCGGTACGCTGCAACTCTCGATCCGGACGAATGCCCAGATCGAAGACGCTGTCGGCAACTCGCTCGACACCAGTTTTTCCCTCGATGACGACACCGTCATCGATGTCTTGGAGCCTATCCCCAGCGGTCCCTACGCGGATTGGGCCAGCGCGAATGGCCTGCTCGGCATGAATGCCGGCCCGTCTGCAATTCTGCACGATGACGGGCTCACCAACTTGCAGAAATTTGCCTTTGGCATGGATCCAAACCTACCTGGCGGCGGCCTTCTTGACTTTGTCTTGGAAGGGGAGATTGCCGAGCCAGGGCTGCCGACACTCATGGACTTCACGGAATCTGGCACACCGTTGGACATGCGCGCGATCTTCATCCGCCGCAAAGACCATGCAGCGGCAGGCGTCATTTACACCATTCAGTTCAGTGCGGATCTCAGAGAATGGACTTCCAGCGAGGAGTTTCTCTCGATCGTATCAGTTGAGAGCAGCAACAGCGATTACGAAGTTGTCAGCATCCCATTCCCGGCGAGCGTTCCCGTGGAAGACGACGGGCCAGCACGCCCTGCCCAATTCATGCGCGCTTCGGTTTCGGTCGAGTGACGATGAGCCAAAGACGCAGTTATTGAATACTAGACAAATGCGGGCAGACACCCATGCTCCCCAGCGGTTATGAAGATTTATATGAATGATAAGCTGGTGGAAGCAACCGAGGCGAAGGTCTCGGTCTTCGACCATGGGCTGCTGTACGGCGACGGTATTTTTGAGGGTATCCGTCTTTACGATGGCTGTGTTTTTAAATTGGATGAGCATCTGGAGCGACTGGAGTATTCTGCCAAGGCCATCATGCTCGACATCCCCTGGTCCCGGGAGGAGATTGCCGCAGCCGTCTGTGAGACTTGTCGTGCCAATGGCTTGGTGAGTGGTTACATTCGTCTGGTGATCACCCGTGGGGTGGGGAGCCTGGGCCTTTCCATTAAAAACTGTGATAAGCCGCAGCTGATTATTATTGCGGATAAGATTCAGCTCTATCCGGAAGAATACTACGAGAAGGGGCTCGAAATTATTACTGTGCCGACCCGCCGGATTAATTCCGCCGCGTTGCCGCCTACGATTAAATCGCTGAATTATCTTAACAACATTCTCGCCAAAATCGAGGCCCAGCATCTCGGTTATCACGAGGCGATCATGTTGAATGATCAGGGCTACGTGGCTGAGTGCACCGGTGATAATATCTTCGTGGTGCATAAAGGTGAGCTGATCACCCCGACGGCCAGTGCTGGTGCGCTCAAGGGCATTACCCGTGACACTGTTTTGGATATCGCGGAGCAGCTGGGTGTCCCGTGGCGCGAGGCGAATCTCACCCGCTACGATGTTTGGGTGGCCGAAGAGCTTTTTCTCACCGGCACGGCGGCTGAAATTATCCCGATCGTAAAGGTCGATGCGCGCACGATCGGGAATGGTCTGCCGGGCAAGGTTACCGCCCGATTCTTGGAGCAATTTCGGCAACGGGTCTCCCGCGAGGGCACAATGTTATCGTAGTGCGCAACGACCAAACGCGAAGGCGTTCGGCTACGGGTAGCTTTTTTGTGTAGCCGAAGCCCTTAGGCTTTGGTCGAAGCTCCAGATGGTTGCGCAACGACCAAACGCGAAGGCGTTCGGCTACAGGGGGGGCCAAACGCGAAGGCGTTCGGCTACGGATTCGGGTCTTCAGAGATATGAGTGTCGCTCTTTGGCATGCTTTGTGCCGGAAGTGGGGGATGATCGGACAATTACCTTTGCTTGTGTCACACTCTCAGGTAATGTGAATTTGGTTTTGCGATCAGCCAACAAATCAGTATTTTACAATCATGGGTCAAAATTTAAAATGTAGCAATTGCGACAACCCCGCCACCGTCCACCTCACGCAGATTATCAGTAATAAGATCATCAAGGTGGATCTTTGCGAGTCGTGTGCCCAGGCAAAAGGGGTGATGGACCAGCAAGGCTTCTCGCTGGGCGATCTGCTGAGTGAAGCCAATGAAATGGTGCCCAGTGAGGGAAAGGCTTTGCAATGCCCGCAATGTGGGCTCAAGGCTACTGATTTCCGTCGCACCGGGCGCCTGGGCTGTGCGGCCTGTTTCGCGATTTTTTCTCCTCTACTGCGACCGGTGCTGGAGGACATGCATGTGGGCACCTGTCACAAGGGCAAGACGCCGGAGGTGGCACTTAATCGGCAGAGTGCCTTTGCGCGGCTGGAAAAGCTGGAAGACGCATTGGCTGAGGCCATATCCAACGAAGCCTACGAAGATGCCGCCAAATACCGTGATCAAATCCGCTCGCTGAAAGAAAATTCAGCGAGCCTGGAGTATAGCCAGTCATGATTGAATCGCTGCTCAGTTGTGAGAATGCCGAACTCACCCACAATACGCAAAAGGCGACTCCGGTTGTTTTGAGTACGCGTTTGCGCTTGGCGCGCAATCTGGTGGGCGCACCCTTTCCAGAGCGGGCAAGTTTGGCACAGCGGCGCGACATTCTGTCCAGGTGTGCCGAGCATCTATCCAGTCTTAACAAGATGAAGGATGGCAGTTTTTTTGAAATTTCCCGTCTTTCTGATTTGGAAAAGCA
>PXBU01000279.1 GCA_003566795.1 Puniceicoccaceae bacterium
AAGCCGCCCAGCACCATCGAGTGGGAGTAGCGGTATTAGCGGGTGGAACTTGCGGCACAGTTCTTGTTCTTAGTTTGTATCAATTTATGAAATCTGCGATCAGATCCAGTCGGATACTATTGTCGGTCGGATTGCTATTTGGGGCTGCTTTAACCGCGCAGCCAGCACCCTCGACCAGCGACATCATCAATCGTGCCCGTGCGACGGTGGGCACCGAGAAAGCACTCGACGGGGTGGTGACGCTAAAAATGGTCGGCACTCTGGAGCCGGCTGATCCAAAGGTCCCAAACGCAACGATCCTGATCATCGCCCGTAAGCCGAATTCACAGCGTCTGGAAATTCGAGTCGACGATATCGTCGAAACGACGATTTTGAATTGTCGGAAGGCTGGCATCATTCGATCCAATTTGCAGGAGGAGGCCTCGCAGATGCGTGAGTTGACCGGGGCTGAGTTGGAGCGGGTGCGTTACAGCACCCGCCAGTTTTTTAACTTTTACCGTGCTGATTTCAGGAATGGAGAGCGTGTCACGCATCAAGGCACGGTGACCCACCGGGATGTGCGCGCGCACCGCTTAAAGTATAAATATCCGGATGGCTTGGAGACGATTCGCTATTTCTCAGTTGAAGACGACACACTAGTGGCGACGATTACCGATAATGGGGTGGAGAGTGTGAACCGCGGTGCCCAGACCGTGAAGGGGATCAAGTATCCCAAGTCGATCGAGTATTATGAGGATGGGCGCAAGTTGCATACCATTCATTTCACCACGATTGAGATCAACCAGCCGTTGGCATCCGGTATTTTCAAGATACCCCGGGCTGGCGACGAATAGTCGCGATTGGAAAGAATCTGTGCGCTGGCCTTGCGCTGGTCGGGGAGACTTGTTCTTCTTCGTTCATTATGCGCAAACTTACCTATTCGAACTCTCCCAACTTTCACAACGCATTGCGTGATTTCTGTGGCAAGGTGGCGGCGGGTGGCGACGTGACCGGAGTGGTGACTGAGGTGTTACAGCAAATCCAGCAGCGAGGTGATGCCGCTGTGCTGGAATACACCCGCAAATTCGATGGCGCTCGGATGAAAGCCGCTGAAATGCGGGTTCCGGACCAGGCGTTTAAGGCGGCTGTTTCGACCTTAAGTCCAGCGGATCGCAAGGCGATTCGAGCCTCCATCGCGCAGGTAAAAGAATTTCACCGGAAGACGCTACCGAAGACGTGGAAAGCCAAGAATGCCCAAGGCGGCATCGTGGGGGAGCGGTTCTACCCGATTCAACGCGTTGGCCTTTACGTGCCGGGTGGGAACGTGCCGCTGGTCTCCACCGTGATCATGACGGCCGTACTGGCCAAATTGGTCAAGTGCCCGCAGATTGTTGTGTGCACGCCCCCGGATGCTGAGGGGAATATTGCCCCGGGCATGCTGGCCGCCCTGGCGCTGGTGGGCATCGACGAAGTTTACAAGGTCGGTGGCGTGCAGGCGGTCGGGGCGATGGCCTACGGCACCCAAAGCATCCCGGCAGTGGATAAGATCTACGGCCCGGGCAACGCCTTTGTGATGGAGGCCAAGCGGCAGGTGCTGGGCACGGTCGGTATCGACCTTTTGCCGGGGCCAAGTGAAGTCATGGTGATCGCCGATGGCGGTGCCAACCCGGCGCACGTCGCCGCCGATCTCCTGGCCCAAGCCGAACATGGCAGTGGGAAGGAGGTCATCTACTTTGCTACTACCAGCAAGGTGCTGCTCTCGAAAGTGGAGCGGCAAATCGCCCAACAATTACCGCTGCTCAGTCATGCCGAGAAGTGCGAAAAGGTGATGCAGGAGCGATGCCTCGCGGTGACCTGCAGCTCGCTCAATCAAGCTGCCGAGGTGGCGAACTACATCGCTCCCGAGCACTTGGAGCTGCAAGTTGCTGACAAGTCGATTGAGCCGCTGACCGAGCAGATCACCACCGCCGGGGCTATCTTGCAGGGTTATATGACCCCCACGGTGGTGGGCGACTTTACAGCTGGCCCCAGCCATACTCTGCCGACCGGGCGCGCCGGCCGCTTTTTCAGTGGCCTCCAGGCTACGGACTTCATGCGCCGCAGCAGCACCGTGCGCTACAATGCCAAGGCACTCGCGGCCGCCGCCCCGGTGGTCGAGACCTTCGCCCGACTCGAAAAACTCGATGCCCACGGCAGGTCCTTGAGTATCCGGCTCTAGCCCACTAGTAAATTCCCGCCTCCGTCAGCTTGGCGATACTTTCGACCACGCGCGCCTTATCCGCAGGGTAGGTGACACCAAACCAAGGGCTGTCGGTTTTGAGCACCGGGCAATCGGCACGACCATCCCGGATCAGTTGATCCACCAAGGTTGGCAGATAGTATTCAGACTTCATCTCGCGGCCATGCTCGGCGAGGAAGTCTTCAAAGCCCGCCTCCAGATGCGGGAAGAGGGCGGGGGAGAAGCCCCAGAAATTCATCGAGACAATGGCGTCCGCCTGCAGTGCGACCCGTTCACCATCGAGTCCGGCGCCGCGCAGCTGTGCGTCTGGATCAATGCCGATGTCGGTAAACTCCTCCACGCCTTGGAGGAAGCCCTGTTCGATCTCGCAAATCCCCCGGTTGACGGTGCCATGCGGGGAAAGCGTGTTTTCCAGCACGTAGCCGACCATGCTCAGCGACAAGCTCGCCGGGTCTTTTATCGCCTTCAGGTGCTCCGCCATTTGTGAGTAGGCTTCCCGCCCATAGAAGTCATCAGCGTTGATCACAGCGAAGGGTTCGGCGATCACATCGCGTGCCGCGCGCACCGCGTGTGCCGTGCCCCAGGGTTTGGTCCGCCCCTCCGGCACGGCGTAGCCCTGCGGCAAGTCATGCAGGTCCTGAAAAGCATAGACGACCTGAATTTTGTCCTCGTAGCGGCGACCAATCTTTTCGCGAAATTCTGCCTCAAAATCTCTGCGGATCACAAAAACAATTTTACCGAAGCCGGCCCGCATGGCATCGAGCACGGCGTAATCGATCATGGTTTCCCCGCCGGGACCCATCGCATCGAGTTGTTTGAGACCGCCATAGCGCGAGCCCATGCCAGCAGCGAGAAGAATGAGTGCAGATTGCATCCGGTCATCTAGATTTAAGCCCGCCAGGCTGACAACTCGCAATTCGCCGTGGAAAGAAGATTATTCCGGGGCCTGCCATGTAGCTCATTACTTGTGTTGTCGGAAAGGGCGGCCTCATTGTAGGGGCTTTCCCGGGGAAGCCCGCGGGCGCTCGGGAGATGGTCGGAAGTTCCAAACGTCCCCGAAGGTTCGCGGGTGGCGCGAGCACCACCCCTACGTTGAGCTATTTTTAGATTATTAAAACTTATCCTTGCAATATCCAGTATAAGCACTGGGAATGTCCCCATGTTTCAGAAAACATCCAACAAACTTCTTTCTTTCATGGTCGTGGCACTGGTGTCAGTGGTTCCGGTATCGCTGGATGCCAGAGACGATATTCAAGCTTGGCAGTGGGCAAGCCTGAATTTTTGGCAGGCGGGGCCGCATTCGGCATCGCTGTATCTGGATCACCGGCTGGTAGACGACCTTTCGACGACGGGAGTCTGGGTGGGCGGGCCACGCTACAAATATGCCGCCCACGAATACCTGCAGCTGGGTCTGGGATTCGTTTATCTGGACGTGAAGAATCTAGAAACCGGCTCCTGGACCTATCAGCTGCGTCCGGAACTGGAAATCAATCCGCGCTTCAAAATCAGCGATGACCTTTCGTTTCACTTTCGCAATCGTCTGGAAGTGCGTTACATCGAGTCGCAAAGCGGCAGCAACGTGCGCTCCCGGCACCGGCCGCAGCTGACCTATGCCTTCGAGTGGAAGGCGGTGGAGAAATTCTATGTTAACAGCGAGTTATTTTACAGCCACGAGACACACGAGGTGAACGAATTTCGCTCGGTGCCGGTAGGTGTCGGCCTGAAATTAACCGATTCCGCAAAACTCAACCTCTTTTATATGGTGCAATCCCGGCGGCAGGCAGGGACCTCGAATTGGCGGCACAATCACGTGCTGGGGACGCATCTGATCTACAGTTTTTAATCCATTGCCAGATTCCTTTGCATAACTATTCATTGGCAACCTGATTATTTTAATGAAACTCAATAAACAAACCATCGCTCTCTTGCTGGGACTGATCGGACTGGTCGCTCCCTTGCTGATGCCGCTGGAGGGGCTCAACTTCGCGGGTCAAATTACACTCGGTATCTTCCTGATGGCCGCGGTATTCTGGCTGCTCGAGCCGATTCCGATTTTCGCTACCTCCGTTGTGGTGATTTTACTGCAAGTCTTCTTTCTCAGCGGGCAGGGCTTATTGGGGGATTACCTGGGGCAGATTGAGGGCTATAGCCCGCAGTCCTTCCGTGATTTTTACGGCACGCTGGCCAGCCCGATCATCATTTTGTTTTTGGGGGGCTTTTGCTTGGCTGCGGCCTCGGTGAAATACGGGCTCGACCGTAATTTGACGCGTTGGCTGCTGCGTCCTTTCGGCACGCGTTCGCAATACGTATGTCTTGGCCTCATGGTGGCGACTGCCACGCTCTCCGCCTTTATGAGCAACACCGCGACGACCGCGATGATGATTACAGTGGTGATTCCTATCATTGCTCAACTCGATAAGGCCGATCCCTTCCGCAAGGTGGTTGCCCTCTGTATCCCCTTCGCTGCCAACATCGGTGGCATCGCCACGCCGATCGGGACGCCACCCAATGCGATCGCCCTGGCTGCGCTGCGGGAGCAGGGCATCGAAATTACCTTTTCGACCTGGATGATGGTGGCGGTGCCGCTGGTGGCGGTCATGCTGTTGGTCGCCTGGCGCCTGCTGCTCTGGATTTTTCCGCCGGCGACAGAGCGTTTTGAAGTTAAGTTTGAGGGCACTTTAGATAAATCACCCGCAGCCATCGGGGCCTACTGTGTGTTTGGGCTGACCGTCCTGCTATGGGTGACGGAGGCTTTGCATGGCATCTCCTCGACTGTGATCGCCTTTATCCCGATCGCGCTGCTGCCTGCCCTGAGTGTCTTGGACAAGAGCGACATCCGCGGTTTTTCCTGGGAGGTGCTGTGGCTGGTGGCGGGCGGTATCTCGCTTGGGCTGTCGCTGGAGCAAACCGGCCTGGCAGCCTGGCTGGTTGATTTGGTGAGCTGGGGTGCGCTTAGCGGGTTCATGCTCTTCGCGGTCTTTGGCGCGGTTGGGTTTGGCTTGGCACTGTTTATCTCCAACACGGTGGCAGCGACGATTTTGGTGCCGCTAGCGGTGGGCTTGGGGGTCTCTGGTGCCGCTGGTGCTGATTTTAATATGACGATCCTGATTCTGGTGATTGCCGTCACGGTGAGTTTTCCCATGGTTCTGCCGATTTCCACACCGCCGAATGCAATTGCCATGAGCACCGGCATCATCCAGACTAAGGACATGGCTCGCAGCGGTTTGATAATTGGCCTCTGTGGCTTTGGCGTGACCTTGGCATTTGGGGTCTTTTATTTCCCTTTTTTCTTTTGAGCTGATCAACCGACACCAACTATGAAAAAAATCTATATTTTGTGTATCGAAGACGAGCCTGAGGTGCTGGAAGCGATTGAGCGTGACATGGGCGTATTGGAAGACAGCTTCCCGCTTGAAACTGCGGAGAACACGACTGAAGCGCGGCAGGTAATTGCTGAAATTCTGGAACAGGGTGATCATATCGGCCTGATTCTGTGCGATCACGTGATGCCGGGAGAAAATGGCGTGGACTTACTGGTGGAGCTGAATAAACAGGAAAAAACCCGGGCTTCCCGCAAAGTTCTGGTTACCGGCCAAGCCGGTCTGGACGCGACGATTCAAGCCGTCAATGAAGCGGAACTCAGCCACTATGTGGCGAAGCCCTGGGATCCGGAAAAGCTGATCGCCGCGGCCAAGCTTTTGTTGACAGAATACATTCTGGAAACAGGGCTCGATCCCAAACCCTATATGGAAGTGCTCGACGGTGCACGCTTGCTCAAGGCGATTCACGAGAAGGGTTTGATCAGCGATTCTTAAGATTTGGCAATGCAATCCGAACGGACACCGCGCCAAGGCGGCGAATTCGAAAGCCGGGGCGGGCGGGGGAATCCAGGCCGACTCGAAGCGTTGGTTGCCAAGTTGCGGGATTTGAATAAGAGCACCGTTTGTTTTGAAGCCGATCAGATGGTGCTCGAAGAGGGGGAGCGTAATGAGTTTGTTTACGTCATCCTGGAGGGTGAGGTAGCCATGCTCAAGCGAGGTGACCGCGGCTCGGTGATGGAGGTCGACCACTTTGGGCCGGGTGATTTGCTCGGGCTTACGTCGTTTTGGACTAAACAGCCCAGTTTCCTGGCTTCGCGTGCACTCACGCAGGTTCGATGCCTGCGTATTGAGGCAAACGATATGGAGCGGTTGGTCCATCGCGATCCTGGCTTCGGGCGGACGATCCACCAGTTATTTATATCCAACCTCTCGAATCGCTACCGCCGCATGATTGGGCTGAATGTGCGGGTGGCTGAACTCAGCCAAGCCTTGAAAGACGAGCACCAGCAGCTGAAGGCCGCCATGTCGGAACTGGAGGAGACCCGCAACCAGTTGGTGCATAAGGAAAAACTGGCCACGCTGGGGCAACTGCTGGCTGGCATCGCCCACGAGATCAATAACCCTTGCGCCGCCCTCAGTCACGGAGTCACGCGCCTGCGGGAGGGGCTGGTGAGTGCCTTTACATCCGGCAAGAATGCCGAGATGCTTCACGACGAAGCGCAGATGCTGCTGGCCGGACTGGATGCGCCTTACCGCAGCGCGGATGAAAAGCGTAGCCGCATGGAAGAACTGTTGGAACGCTACCCGCGCATGAAGCGGAGCTTGGCACGCCGGCTCGCCCGACTTGATGAGTCGGTCTTCGCTCGCTTGGAACTTGAGGAGAAGGGCACCGCTGGCCCGCGCCAGATCGAGAGTATCGAAGCCCGTATTGAGTTCTACGAAATTGGGGCTTATCTGCGCTCGGTAGATCTCTCCAGTGAGCGGATCCAGAAGCTGGTCCAAAGTCTCAAGAATTATAACAAGCCCGACCAGGAAGCATGGGAGAATTGTGATTTGGGCGAAGAGCTTCGGGACACCTTGGTGGTGCTGAACAATCGGCTGAAGCATTATGACCTCGTCGTTGATATGGAGCCGGTCCCGCCATTTCGCGGAATCGGGAGCGAATTGAACCAAGTCTGGACCAATCTCCTGGTCAATGCCACCCAAGCGACGGAACCCGGTGGTCGCATCGAGGTGAAGCTGCGGGCCAGTGGAAAATGGATCGAGGTGACGATTGCCGACAGCGGCAGCGGTATCGACCCGGCTTTCTTTGAAAAGATCTTCGAGTTGAACTTCACCACCAAGAAAACCAAGACCGACTTCGGCCTCGGCCTCGGGCTCTCGATTGCCAAGGAGATCGTTGAGAAGCACGGCGGCCGCATTCACGCCGAAAATGGGCCTTTGGGGGGCGCGGTGTTTACCGTGCGGCTGCCCAGTTAAGGCAGCACAATCACCGGCGTGCCCACCTCGGTGGCGTGTAGCAGCGTTTCGGCGTTCCAGTTGGCGAGGCGGAAGCAGCCGCTGGATTCGGTGCGCCCGACTTGTTCCGGGGCCGGGGTGCCGTGGATGCCATAGCTGGGGCGGTTGAGCCCCAGCCAGACCGTCCCCACCGGATTATTCGGCCCCGGTTGGATGATGAACCGCCCGGTGATGCCCTCGCGCTCGGCTGCGGCACGGAGGATGTTGGGGTTGAAGGTATAGTTGGGTTTTTCGACCCGCACCTTTATTTTCAGCTCACCGACCGGCCGTTTGTCCACATCGCGTGCGATGCTGGCCGGGCAGTGGAAAACGAGATTGCCAGCGGCATCAAATACCTGGAGCTGGCGTTGTTGCAGTTGGATTTCGATCCGGTCGATGGGTTCCTCGATACGGAAAGCGGGCACGAGTGGCGCCAGTATGCGGTCGCCGACCCCCAGGCCGGACCAATCAACCTGCGGGTTGATCGCGCGGATATAGTCCGGGGCGGCGCGGGTCTTTTCCGCCACCATTTCGAGCACCGAATGATAGCCGAGGTAGCTGAGTTGCCCCCGCTCGCGCCAGGTGGATGGTCGTGGGCTGAGTTGGGCCAGGGCGGCAGTGGTGAGTTCGACATAGGCATGCGTCGGCTCTTTGATACGTAACCAGTCCTGCAAAGACGGATCCAGCTCGCCTGTTGCGGGGAGTCCCCGGCTCGCCTGAAAAGCCGCCAGCGCCTGCCGGGTCTGGCTGCCCATGACCCCATCGATCGAACCAGGCGAAAAGCCTTGCCGGGCCAGGGCAATCTGCAACTCCAGCGTGTTTTCGATCACCCGCCCCGCCGGTGCGGGGTGCGTCTCCCATGAAAGCTGGTCGAATCCAAACCGATGATAGGCCGTCGCCACCAGCAGGCCAATTACAAGACAATAGAACAAAAAACGCAGCGGCTTTTTTTTCTGCCGCTGCTTCCGTTTGCGCCTGGATTTTCTCTTCTTCGCTTTCAAAAGCCCCCCTTTAGGATTAATCTTGTAACAT
>PXBU01000456.1 GCA_003566795.1 Puniceicoccaceae bacterium
GCAGCACCCGAGTGGCGGTCCGCGCGCAGATAGAGAGTCCGTCGATGTGTTTGAGGGATCATCCTGCCGACGATCAAAACAGCGGATTCGTTTTGTTCAAGAAAATTTGAACAAATAAGGTAAAACCCCCGGCCGGTTCATCCTGGGGTAAACCCAGTCGCTACTACAATTTCGTAGGGAGCGTCCGGCGGCTGCCGGACCGCGATTTTAAAGTCGGTAATCCTGCAAATGCACTGCTGGTTTCAGGATCTTGGCCACTTCATCCTGGGGTAAACCCAGTCGCTACGAAATACGTTCTCACCTAACTACGTCTGGCGGTCAACTGGAGCAGGCGGCTGGCCAGCGCGATGCCGGCAATAAACGCGACCCAGTAGGACGGACTATGGAAGATAAACTCGATAAAGGCGTGGCCCATGGCGCAGGCGATGCCGAGGGTTAAATAGAGAATAGCGAATGGCAAATGGCGAATGGCCTTATAGCCGGCCAGGAGAAAGCTGCTGATCAGGCCGAGCAGCAGGCTACAGCCGACGATGCCGTATTCCGCCAGGAACTGAAGGATGTCGTTATGGGCATAGCGGAAGAAGCGCTGACCGATCCAGCCTTGTCGGCGGTGATAGCGCTGGTGAAAGAGCTCCGGCACTTCTTGTTGATACATGGGGAAGGCATAGCGGAAGCTACCGGCACCCCACCCGGTCCAGAGTTGGTCCTGGGCCATGCGCCAGGTGAGTTTCGAGCTGATTACCCGGGCATCGCGCTCGGCTTGATCGAGGGTGGCTCCGATATCGCCGAAGCGCTCCTCGACGGCCTGCCAGTCAATCGCTCGTTGCGCCTGCAACAGGCCAACTGCGAGCAGTGAACTTAAAATGAGCGTGAGGGCGGTGGTGACCCAGAGGGTATGCCGGGAAAGCTGGGCGAAGGTGTGGTAAAGGTAATCGGCCAACACGAAGATGAGAAAGATCGCCACCAGGATCAGCGCAAAAAGAATCCCCGCGCGCGAGAGAGCGAGTCCCACCGAAACCGCAATCAGGCCGATCAGACAGCAGGCCAGATAATGGGGGCCCCCGATTTTGGAGGCCGCGCGACTGCGCTGGGCATGATAAAAATAGAGCAGCCCCGCGATCACGATCCCCCAATTGAGAAAGGCAGTCGCCTGATTACGATAAAAGAAGCTCCCCCAGAAATGCTGATTTTCGGAAGGTAGCCGCCAGAGCACCGCCTCCGCATGCGTGTATTTCTGGATGATGGCCACCAGCGCCATGGTGGCAACATTGGCCAGCAGGCACCAGAGCACAAACTGCGTGCTGCGACGTGAGGACAGGCCAAGATACAGACCCAGCGCGAGGCTGAGGGCGGCCAGGTGCATATTGAAAATGCGCCAGGCATTCATCGGCTCGTACGGGGCCGCGACGGAAGTGGGCAACCATGCGGCCAGCGGCGGGGCGGCGGATTCCAGCCACCAACCCCGCTGATCCGAGGCAATTTGCCAGGCCGGATTGAGCGCAGCGATGGCCAGGTAAAGCAGGAACGCGCCGGCGAAATAAGCAGCCGGAGTGCGGGCCAGATCCCGCCAGGGCTGGAGGAAAACGCGCACAGCAGGCCGCGCGGTGCGCTGGTTCCGGCGCAGTTCGAGCGGCAGCATCGCACACAGCCAGGTAAGCAGGCCACCGGCCAGCAGGATATGCAGCGACCAGTCGATCACGCCTCCGAAGCCCCAGGCCGAGTAAGCCAGAGTGAGCGCACCGAAAAGCGCGACGCTCTTTTCGCGCAGGGAGATCGGAGGTCTATGAGTTCGCGGCACTGGTGGAAACGACGAGAGGTTTAATAGGTCGGGCGATAGAGGTTACGCGTTTTTTGCTCGCGGTAGCTGATCGGTGCCTTGGCTTTGGCCTCAAAGGTTAACTCACAGTCATTGGAACAACGCCACTGGGCAGCAGCGCGGGCCCAGGCCTCACCCGCGACGTCGGAGATGATCGAAAACTGGCGTTGGGAGAAATGATCCTTCTCGGCATAGAGGGTCAGTTCCGTCTGCGAGTTAATCTGATGGGATTCCTGCCACAGCAGCTCCGGTTGGTCGTGGGCGGTGTTCGGAATATAGAAGGCGCGCTCGACCTGACCGATGCACAACTCCGCCCGGCAAAAACCAATCTTCTTCAGCACAAAGCGAAAATCCGACCAGAGATGCTCCCCGCTATCGGCACGCATCGCCTCCAGTGCCAGCCAATCGCGCAACTGCAGCGCATTTTTCGTATCCTGCCGGGCCTCAAAGGACTCACTGCATATTCGGCCCAAGGTTTGCGGCGACAATTTTTGCCGTCGCAGCACCAACAGGATAAACACAAACACAACACCCAATAAAATCGCCAGATAACGGCCTTGGGCAGTGAATGCGAGAAAACCGGCCACCAGGGCCAACAACGAGACGGCGTAGAGGACCATTACGGTGCGCTGCCGCGACAGGCCGCTGGCCACCAGCCGATGGTGAATATGCCCCCGATCCGGACGAAAAAGCGGCAGCCCCTTCAGCCCGCGCCGGATGATCGCAAAAGCGACATCACAGATGGGTAAAGCCAGCGCCAGCATGGGTGCGATCAGCGCGGCCAACACGGTGCCCTTCTCGGAATTGAGCAGCGAAATCGAGGCGATCACATAGCCGATCAAGTAGGCACCCGAATCGCCCATGTAAACTTTCGCCGGCGGGTAATTATGAAAGAGAAAGCCCAGAATCGCACCGCACATTCCGAGCGTGAGAATCAGCGAAAAAGCCGCCCCACCCTGAAACGCCAAATAGGCCAGCAGGCACATCAGCATCAACCCCACCCCGCCCGCCAGACCGTCGAGCCCATCGATCAGGTTGATCAGGTTCATCAAGGCCACCACCCAGCCGATGGTGACGAAGATACTCAGCACGCCCAGATTGAAAGTGGCGTCAACAAAAGGCAGAGAAATCGTCTGGACCTGCAGCCCCGCATGGTGGGCCAGCAGGGCGATGATGATCTGGGCCAGCAGTTTTACCTTGGCACCCAACGGCTTGATATCATCGATGAAACCGAGCAGGAAAGCGAGCACCCCGCCGCCGAAGATACTGTAGTGCATCAGAGACCGGTTATCCAACTCACCAAAGAAAAAGAAACACAGCAGATAGGTGAGCGTAAAACCAATGACAATACCGAGCCCGCCGATGCGGGGGATGATGCCGGAATGCGTGTGATGGTGCTGGCTATAATTACCCTGCGAGGCCCCCATGCCAATCCGCACTGCATAATAAATCGTCAGCCATGAGGCCACACAACCGAGCAGCACAAAGAATATAGCGGGAAAAAACATGGTGCCTCCAATGCTATCCGCGCAGCCCCCCTTAAAACATTCGGGCCAGGAGCAAGAACCAAGAGGCTGTCGCCGAGAAAATGATGCCGACAATGCCCAGCACCAGCAAAAAACGTTCAAAACTAGCCAGGGGAATCGCGTTACTCACGCCGAAAAGACGATTGCAGAGCGCATTGCGAAACTCCCGTTTCCTCTCCTCGGATATGGCCAACAGGTAGATGCCTACAATTCCCGGAAACACGCAAATTGTGATCTTGATAATTAGAATAATAAATCCTGGACTCAGTAATTCCATAAATGCAAATTGTGACCATTGGTGAGCATTCACATAACGAGGAAAAGTCCTCTCCTTGATTAACGGACGCTTAAAAAGAATTTGGATGCAGACAAAAGACAGGTCTGACAATCCTTAAATTTGCCTATATAAGCCTGCCTGCCGGGGCTTGGGGCCCGGCAGGCTTATAGTTGACCCTGCGGGTGACGTTCGACCAAAGCGGAAGCGCTTCGGCTACACCAAAAAATCATCCTATCCTGCATTAGATCCGTAGCCGAACGCCTTCGCGTTTGGCCACTTCACATTAGGTACGTAGCCGAACGCCTTCGCGTTTGGTCACTTCACATTAGGTCCGTAGCCGAACGCCTTCGCGTTTGGTCACACCAAAAAATCATTCTATCCTGCATTAGATCCGTAGCCGAACGCCTTCGCGTTTGGTCACTTCACGGGCGCTACCGATGCCGCCGATTCCAGGCGACGCAATCACGATAGGCGACCCCGGCCCCGCCGAAGATATCCAGCGCACTGCCGATCGTCAGGTCCACCCGGCCACGGCTCAGGGCATCGACCTGCTCCAGATCCGCCAAGCAGCGCGCCCCGCCGGCGTACGTGGTGGGAATGGGACTATGCTCGCCGAGAAACGCCACCAGATCGGCATCGATCCCTTCGCACTTGCCTTCCACATCCGCGGCATGAATGAGAAACTCGGCGCAAGCATCGGCCAACTGACGCAGCGTGTCCGCCTCCACCCATAGATTCGTCTCCAGTTGCCAGCGATTCATCGCGACGACCCAGCCGCCGGGTTTGGCGCGGCAACTCAGATCGATCACCAAGCGCTCGCGCCCCACCTCGGCCACCAGAGCCGCCAAACGCTCAGTGCAAAAATGCCCCTGCGGATCAAATAACCAAGAGGTGACAATCACATGGCTGGCTCCCGCATCCAGCCACTGCGCCGCGTTGGCCGGCTGGATACCACCCCCCAGCTGCAAGCCGTTGGGATAGGCCCGCAAGGCTTGCAATGCCGCGTCCTGATTGCCCGGCCCGAGCTGAATCACGTGCCCACCCGTCAAATGGTCCTGACAATAAAGGTCTGCGTAGTAGCCGGCCGGGTGTTGGCTGGTAAAATTTGTCTGAGGCGCGGAGCCGTCGTCCATCAGCGAGGAACCAACGATCTGCTTTACAGCGCCGCAGTGCAGGTCAATACATGGCCGAAATAAGGTCATTCTAGTCGAGGATCCAATAAGTTTTTTCATGTAGCCGGCAGGTCCGCCGTAGCCTTGGCGAAGGAGGAAGCCCGGCGGCTTTGGTCGAACGTACCGGAAAGTCCGGAACAACCAAACGCGCAGGCGTTCGACTACAAATTTCGAAAGTTTGAGGCATGCAAAAAATTATTTGATGGCATTCCAGGGTTTCAGGTTTTGGCTGTTTTTATTCAAAAAACGATCATTTTCTTTAAATCTAAAAAGCGGTCTTGAGTCGCCTCCGGCGCTCAAAAGGCGTTTTTCAGAAGTTCCCCAAAGAAGAACTTGGAAGAAAAACGGGCATTTAAAGCCATTTATCCGGCTACAGGCATTAAAAAAGCTTGAAACCTCCTCATTCCTCCATAGCATTCATACTCAGTTATCTAATACGACCATTCAAAAATCCAAACTATTATGAAAACTTTACGATTGTCTATCCTCTCTTTTGCGCTGCTCATGATCGCAACGGTAAGCACGCAAGCCGCTGAACTGGCCAGCGCCAAGGTTCTCAGCGTCACTGGCAGCGTCGCCAAATACACGGCGGGCGGTGCCGAGTTCGCACTCAAGGTAGGCGACATCCTGCGGGAGGGCGACAGCGTCCGGGCCACCGCGCTAAGTGAGGCGAAGCTGGTCTTTTCCAACGGCTCTGAGGTGACGATCGAGGAAAACACCAGTGTCACGATCGCCAAGCTGCAACAAGATGCTTTCTCAGGTGGTCAAAGCTACGAGCAACTGCAAGCAGATCCCAGCAGGTCGCAAACCCTACTGGAGTTGAACTACGGTCAGTTGAGCGGGCACACCAAGCAACTGCGCAGCGACTCGCAGTTTGATATTAGCACCCCGCTGGGCACCGCCGCCATCCGCGGCACGAAGTGGTCGGTGTCGCTCATCTACAATGCCGAGCGCGGCGAATTTATTCTCAGCGTTAGGAATATCGATGGTTTGGTGGACCTGATTTCCCGCTTTGCAGGCACGGTCCAGTATGGTGCGGGCAACGTGGCTGACAAAGGCTATGACTCATCGGCCAGCGAAACGACCCGGGAACTCATCCCGCAAGACCATACTATCATAATCCGCCTGCATCGCAACGATCCGCTCTTCGATACACTATTTAGCATCATCGAAAACTACGAACCAACAGGCCCGAAGCCGGTGATCATGCCCGGCCCTCCTCCCGGCGTGGGTGGCGGTGCCGATGACGACTTCGGGATCATCGTGGTGAGTCCGGAAGGACCGAGCAGCTAAGGCGCTCCATAAAGCAACCGCGCGATCCGACAGGACTGATCTGCGCGAAAGCTTTCAAGCTCGGTCGCCTCGCGGCGCCACAACTTTCAAACCCCGGGCAACCGGGGTTTTTTAGTTGCCGGGAGCGTAGCGATGGCACGCGAGTGCCGTCGTTGCGTGACCTGGTCTGCCAATCAATAGACCTTGCTCTCGCAAGTTCGCTACAGTTCCATCTACGTAGCGAGCGTCCGGCGGCTGCCGGACCGCGATGTTAAAATCGGTTCAAAACTTGGTCCATCCTGGCGTTAAGCCAGTCGCTACGGGTTTTTGATGAACCAACCTATTTGATCCCTTAATGGACCCCGGCAACAATAGTTCAGGAAACCAACTCTTTACAAGACGGACAATGGCACTTTTAGTCGAGTGCTCTATCCTCACAAACATACACAACCACTAGAACTATGGCATTAGCAAAAGGCACACAAGCACCCGCATTCACGCTCAAACACAAAACGCCCGCAGGGCTGGAAGATGTTTCGCTGGCGGACAACTTAGGCAAGCGTAAGACCGTATTGCTGTTTTTCCCGCTCGCATTCACCTCCGTCTGCATGGACGAGATGTGCTCGGTCAACCAGAGCCTCGACGACTACAGCAGCTTGAACGCACAGGTATATGGCATTTCCGTGGACAGTCCCTTCGCGCAAGAGAAGATGGCGGAAGTCGACGGCTTGAAATTTCCGCTGCTGAGCGATTTCAACAAGGAAGTGGCGGCTGCTTACGACGTGCTATTTGATGAACTGATCGGCTTAAAGGGCGTGGCCAAGCGCGCCGCCTTCGTGATCGACGAGGCAGGGACCATCATTTACGCCGAATCCTCCGACGATCCCAAGCAACTGCCGGACTTCGCAGCGATTAAAGCATCGCTGGCATAAGCCTGCGATGCGGTTCCGCCTGTGGCGTGCCCGCTTGCCGGGCGCCCTGACGGTAACGTGAATCAGTAGAGGTAGCGAAGCCGCCCGAAGGCGTCCGACGAGCGGACACGCCACAATAATTTCAACTCCCACCACCTAATGAACGATCCCTTCAACGTCCTCAAAGAACTCAACGGTAAACACTACTACAGCCTGCCCGCACTGGAAAGCGAAGCCGGGCTGAAGGGCATTTCCCGGCTGCCGGTCAGCATCCGCATCGTGCTGGAATCGGTGCTGCGCAACTGCGATGGCAAGCGCATCACGGAAGAGGACGTGCGGGCCTTGGCCCAGTGGAGCGCGGCATCTCCCAGCAACAAGGAGATCCCCTTCGTGGTGGCCCGCGTGGTGCTACAGGATTTCACGGGCGTGCCGCTGTTGGTGGACCTGGCTGCCATGCGTGATGCGGTGCAGGCGATTGGAGCGGATCCGGCGAAAATCGAGCCGCTGGTACCGGTGGACCTGGTGGTGGACCACTCCGTGCAGGTGGACCGTGCGGGCTCGGCCAACGCCTTCCTGCAAAACCTCAAGATTGAGTTCAGCCGCAACAAGGAGCGCTACCAGTTTCTCAAATGGGGCCAACAAGCTTTTGACACTTTCAGCGTCGTGCCCCCGGCGATCGGCATCGTCCACCAGGTGAATTTGGAATATCTGGCCCGGGTGGTCTTTGAACAGGACGGCTTGCTCTACCCCGACACCTTGGTTGGCACCGACTCGCACACCACCATGATCAACGGCCTGGGCATCGTTGGCTGGGGCGTGGGCGGCATTGAGGCCGAGTCCGGCATGCTGGGGCAGCCGGTCTACTTCAAAACCCCGGAGGTGATCGGCGTGCACCTGCACGGCGAACTGCCGGAAGGGGCCACCGCCACCGACCTGACCCTGCAAATTACGCAAATGCTCCGCGCCCAGGGCGTGGTGGGCAAGTTCGTGGAATTTTATGGCGAGGGTGCGGCCAAGCTGAGCCTGGCCGACCGCGCCACAGTGGCCAACATGGCACCGGAATACGGAGCCACCATGGGCTTTTTCCCGGTTGACGAGAAATCACTGGACTACCTGCGCCTGACAGGCCGCAGCGAAGCGGACATCGCACGCGTCAAGGACTACTACACCGCACAGGGCATGTTCGGTATCCCGCGGCGCGGCGAAATCGACTACAGCACCGACCTCGAGCTTGATATTGGAACGGTGGTGCCCTGTGTGTCCGGCCCCAAGCGGCCGCAGGACCGGGTCGAAGTACCCGCGCTGAAGGAACGCTTCAACCAATTGATGCAAATGCCAGTGGCCGAAGGCGGTTTCGGCATCGCCCCAGCCGCTATCGGCAAAAAGGTGCGGGTGAAGGCCCCGGTCGCCGCCGGCGGACGGGATAGCTATTCCGGCGGAACAACTAATCTTAATGGCCACGAGGGAGCCCCGATGGACGAGGCGGAAATGGTGGCGAACCGTCCGGCTACTACCTCCGAAA
>PXBU01000146.1 GCA_003566795.1 Puniceicoccaceae bacterium
TCGGGGAATTCGCTCAGTTGCAGCGCCGTGTCGTTTCTGCGGGGGGATAGCTCGCCACCAATATCCGTCGGCGGTGCCCCGTCTTCCAGGGCGATGAGCACTTCGAAACGCTCCACCCCTTCCGGTGATGCGAACCAGGTGAGCTCCGCACCCGGCTGATTGGCGGCACCGACCGGGCGAATTGCGTGCAACATGGGCCGGGGCAAGTCCTGAGTCGCCGTGCTGTCGATACAGCCCAGTCGGTTAATCGGACCGGGGTTACCCTCGTCATCCAATGCCTGCACGTAATAACAAAGGTTGCCGCCGCGTGCCGGCAGGGAGCAATCCTGCCACTCCAGCTCACCGTCATCTTCCGGGTCGCGCATTTGCTGATGCACCAGTTCCAGCGCCCCGCCATTCAGACGGCGATAGATGCGCCATTCGGCAATCGAATCGGAGGCATCGCGGGGGATGCGGATGCGGGGGCAGTTGATGGAGCCGGACGCCGGGTCCGCCGCGACATGGAAGGTGGGCGGTGCTCCCGGCAAGCTGTAGCCCTGATTCAGCTCCGCCTGAAAGACCAGCTTGGCCGGACGGCCGCCGAAGCCCGTAGTCTCGTAGCCTGCCAACCATTCAAAACCGACACCGACTTCCTCGGAGACCAGGCCCTGCCCGCCCGCTTGGGCAAAAAAGGTGGGTTGCGAGAGGGGCAATACCGATTGGGCGGGGTTGATGAAAACGACGGACACTTCATTCTCTCCCGCGGGAAAATAAACCCGCCCTAGATCCTGTGCTCCATAGGGCAGGCGTTCACCTTGACCTTTCGGCGGCTCCAGCCGGAACTCGGCCCACTCGATGCCGGGGTTATTGCGCTCGACCGTCAATTGAATGACCTGACGGTCTTTGGCGGCATCGACTTGTCGGCCCGTCTCAATTTCCGTCGGTGCCGTCAGGTCGATCATATAGTCATAGGTCTCGATTGTGCCTTCGGTTCCCTCGGGGCCAGTGCGCTGCCGCAGGACGCCCCAGATCGGAGGGCTATGGCCGGAAAGTAAGCCGTCGCAGGCGCTATCCCGCACCGCGCGCACAGTGTAATAAAAGGTGCGCCCATAGTCGTCGGGGCCGGGTGCCCCGGCGGCGGCCGGTGCGCCGCTGCTGCCGTCGTCGATAAAACTCAGGTTGCCGCGTGCATCCACTGCATCGGCGGGGATGGGCCCGGAGGCCTGGAAATCAATCGTCTCGTAGTCGGCTACGGTCGCACTCTGCATCTGGTTGATACCGTCGAAACGATAGACCAGATAATAGTCGGCCTCGCCCCCGCTTGCCGGATCCCAGCTGACTTTGAGATGGTGATGCTCGCTGCTACTATCGGCATCGTAGCGGAAGTCATTTTCCACCGAAACCCGCGCCGGTGGGTTGGGCGGCATGCGGTGGCACATGACCACGCGTTTGCCCTCCGAGAGTTGCCCATCGCGTCCGACGACATCGCGGGCCGCCAGGAAGTAGTAGAAGGTATCGCCGTCTTCAAACGGTGCGCCATCGTGGAAGCGGCGGTTGTCGTCGTGGATAAAAAAGTCGAGCGAATCACCCCCGGTTTCGGCTGCGCTCGCCTGGGCCTCGGACTCGGAAAGGATGCGGCTGGGCAGCACGGGCGCACTGTTGACCTGATAGATCTCGGATGAGGCAAAAAACTCCCCCCGTTCGGGCGGTGCGGTATGCCAGTCATTGCCCTCGGCATAGTCCGCATCGACGCGGTAGAGGTTATAGCCGTAGTGAAGCGGCGCGACTTCCCGCAGATCATCCGGCGTGCTCCAAATGAAGCGGGCACTCAGGTGGCCCCGCGGCCCACCATCGTCGACGATAATCGGTGTTGCCGGTCGCGGCAAAAAGGGAGCGGGGTCGGTGGGATCGATGGTGACCCGGCCAATTGGCTCCAGACTTTCGTAGGCAAGCGCATCCCATTGGCGAATCTCATAGGTGACCGGACCCTTGGCCGCAATCGGCTCGGCGTAGCTTCGGCCAAGTGCCAGGTTGATGGAGGGATGCGCCCGCCCCAACCACAGCAGCGTGTCCCGCAGCTCCGGATCAGTTTGCGCGGCCTGTTGCAAGGCGGAGATCTTTTCGGCCAGGCTGGTCGCGGTTTGAGCACCTTCCAGGATTTCGCCGAAGAGCTCCTCGACACTGTTTTCCAGCAGCCATAGATCGTCATTCAAATTTTCGCCGGTGTCCAGCAGCGAGGCAATGATCGCCGGATCGGTAAAGGGGCGGACGATGGCCTGACGACTGTAAGGGTTGGGAGCATCCGCCGTGCCGCTCTTGCGGTAAATCGCAATCGGACTGTCGCCGAGCGCACCTTCAGCGGTTTCCTGCCAACTCAGGTAGCTAAAGGTGGCACCAGTGGCATCGGACTTCACCTGAGTGCCGACCGAAAGAATGAGCGGTTCCTCTAATTCAGCTTGTGCATGAACGACCGCATGGGGCAGACCGATTACCAAGGTGAAAAAGGAGGTAAAAAGAATGTGCATGTATGAGCGCATGAGAATTTTTTTGTAAAGGTTCGCGGTTCAGAGGGGATCAATCGAAGTCAATATCCCAGTCGCTGTCGGCATAGCTGGCAGTGACATCGACACTCTTGCTGATGGTTTTGAGTCCGAGGCTGATTTCCCCTTTGACGAAGCCAGTTCCGTAGAGGGTGGTCGTGCCGGCGGCCCCGTCACGTGAGCCGACCATGGTAATTTCACCGGAGCCACTGACGATGCAGAGGATGCGCCCGGAGAGCCCGGCAAAGACCTTGCCGCCGTAAACCGGACCTTCCAGGAAGAAGAAAGCACCCGCACCGATCCCGGCGGAGATGTCGAACATACAACTGGCCGGAATCCCCAGAATGGCTTCGCCGACAGGGATCCAGGCTTCCCCGTAGACGTAGGCTCCAGTAAAGGTCGGATCCGGTTCGTTGAGCACCGCCGCGACATCCTCGTCCCAGATCAGGATCGGATCGAGTGTGCAGGTGCGGCCAAAGAAGAACCCGCCGCTGGCCTCGTAGTCTCCGAATTCGAGGCCCAGCGCGGCACTCAAGTAGGCTTCCTGCACTTCGCCGTCCCAGGCGCTGAAGGCCATGGCAGCAGCGAGGTCTTTAATCACGAAAGACTCGAAGCCAATCTCGCCCTCGGTAATGGCAAAGGCGCCCCCCATACCAAGCAGTGAGGGTAATCCCTCACCCGAAGTATCGAAGGAGAACTTGGTGCCGATGTCCGCACGCAGGCCGGGGCTGATCCACTCGACCGGCATATCGATCGTGCCGAGGCTGACCTCGACGGCACGGCCACCCGCCGGACCGGTGCAGCCCTCCGAACCGTCCGAGCGGAGCTGCTTGATCTGCAAATAGGCCCGCAGCGTCATCTCATCCGGAACCTTCAGCTCAAACACCCCATCGAGACGCAAGAGCCGCAGCGCATCGCCCTGGATGTGGGCAAATCCATCGATCTCGCCCGCCCCGATTTTTTCGCCCAGGTCGCCGAGGGCTTCATTGAGTTCCTCCTCGGTGCGACCCACCGTTTCGGCGATGAGGTCTTGGACAATCTGATTGATTTCGGCAAAGAGCGTATCCACGACCTCCTGTTTCTGCAAGTACACGTCCTGCAGACGCTGACGGACAATCGTGTGGTAACGGCGAATAATTTGCGAATCGAAGAAAGCGTCCTCAAAGCTTTCACGCAGGAAGGCCTTGAGCTCTTCTTTCATGGCTTTGATTTGCTCGGGATCATGGTGGCCAGCCAGCGGATCGTCTTCCCAATACAATTCCTCCAGCGACAGATCATTGCGCGGCAACTGCTCCAAACGCGCCAGCAGTTCGTCGAAGACCGTATCGATGACTTGATCGATTTCAGCACCCGCCTCCGCCAGTTTGCTGCGAACCTCTTCGGCAAAGCCATCGACCGCATCTTCCTTTTCTTCCAGCGCGTCAACTAATTGACTGAGCCGCTGGTCGATGTCGTCGAGGAATAGATTGATCTGCTCGATGGTTGGATCGGCCTTGGCGAGGAGATCTTCCAGCGGCTCCTCAACCACATCCATGACGAAGCCGGAAATTTCCTGGCCAATCAGATTCTCGATGATGTTTTCCAAAAACTCCCGCCCCTGTCCATCCGGCCCGCGGGAGAGGAGACCTTCGATGTCCTCTTCGTCCAGGTTGAGTTCGACGGTTCCGGGCTTGAGCGAGCGCACACTGTTTTGGATGGATTTGACCTCTCGGGTCAACTCGTTGATGAGGTTGCCCGGCACCTGGCTGGCATTATCAGCCTGGCCGAGGAGCTCCTCGAGCTTCGCTTTTAACTCGTTGCGCTTGCCGTCCACATCCGCCTCGAGGCCATCGAGGAGCGCGTCCCACTCATCCAGTCCGCCCTCGATGTCGCTGATGCGTGCATTATACTGGCCCTGAATTTGTGAGAGCGCCCCGCTTGACTCGTCGACCGCAGTTTGCAGGTAGGCGTTTATCTCGTCCGCCAGATCGTCGAGAATCGGGTCGATTCCCTCGTCGAACAGATTCCGGAAGAGATCCTGCACCTTGTCGTCGAGAATGCGGGCAAAGCTGTCCACGCCGCCAGTCAGCAGCTCATAGAGATCCTCACCGGCCCCATCGATAAAGCTCTGTGCCGCACCAAGTTGTTCGTCGGCGGCCTCAAATACCATGTTGGCCACATTGATCTGCGGTAGACCGTCGTAGGATGCGCCGAAGACGAGCTCGGCGTTCTCTGCGCTGAGATAGCGGATCTGGTGTTCGACCTGAAGAACGAGGAGATCATTCTCCACATTGCGCGGCGAGCGGAACGCGCGGTTGACCGCATTCCAGCGCAGCGGATAATCGAAGGGGATCACGCCCAGCCATTGCTTCTGGGCGCGCACCAGATAGGTCTCGTGCGCGTCGTCTTCCTTGGTGGGATTGCGATAAAAGTCCAGGGACTCCGCAGCGGGATAACCCCGGTTGGCTTGGTCGAAGGAAGCTTGCGAGAAAAAGTGGTCGTCGCCATCGCGCCAACCCTCGGTGGGCCAGCCGCCCATGACATGGTAAAGGCCGGGATCCGGTGCCTCCTCTTCTTCACCGAGCGATCGGGTGGTGAAGTGGATCTGCGCCTGCAAGCGCTCAAAGAAGGGAACGCCCATCCCAGCGGCCAGTGAGAAATATGGCTCCTCATTTTCAGGGTCCCGCAAGGCATGCGAATTGAAATAAATATCAGCGACTGGTTCGAGGGAATAGCTCTCCTCGCCAGGCCCCAGAATCGAGAGGTGCGCGGGCGCAACCAAGCGGGAGTCCACCTCCGCCGGAGCACCGCTTTGATCGCTTAGGTGGCTGTTCTCCAGCGCGATAATTTCCCCGTTATTGAAGAAGCCGACCACCCCGTAAAGCGGCAGGGCAAAGGTGCGCGGAGTGGTGCCGATACCCAGCGTCAGATAGCCGGCAGTCGGATCACAGGGGTTGTCGCCATCGGGCTCAAATTGGATGGCAAAGGTGTCAAAGTCGGCCCGCCAGTAGGCCAGCACTTTTGTCGGATCGTCTTCCGGCGGTGCGGCACTGTCGAGACCACCAGTGCAGGTGACCGTTAGATTTTCAAACTCCTGGGTAAATTTGGACGGCTCGATGACGTCGACTTCCCCATTGACGCGGGAATCGAAATTTTCGCCCGACAGAAAAGAGAGACCAAAGTTGGAGAACTGAAAAGGATAGCCGTAGATTTCTTTGCTCGCTTTAAATTCTACCGCCTCGTGAATTCCGGCGACGCCAGCCTGGCGGGTATAAAATTTGGAGCGACCCGTTAAGCCAAACTCAAAGGTTTCTCCACCAAGCACACTCAGGCCCAACGCGCCATCATCTTTCGCAACGCGGAAATTAAAACCGGGGTAATCCCCTAGCCCATCGACATAGGCGGTGCTGCCGGGGCGCTCCATGGCTTCCGGATTTTGCGGTTCGGCGAGGTCCAGTCCAGCAAGCAGCAGATGAGCGGCGGCGTCCTCGGAGTTTTGCGGGAAGTGATGCGCCGCGAGCATGTAGCCGGCACTGTAAAAAGTAGCTTGCTCAAAAGGCATCGCCTCGTGGGTGAATCCGCCGCTGTCATTGCGGCCCCACTGGAGGATTTCCGGGTCAGGCGTCCCGCCAGCATCGACCAACTGACCGGTCGCAAAGAGGCCGCCCTCGGGAGTGAAATTGATCGCTCCCACCTCCAATCGACTGGTGATCGCCGAGGCACCGGTGGGGCAGTCGGCGGTCGGACAACCGCTGGCATAGCTCTGCTCAACCAGGCTGGAGGCACTGAGGAAGCTCTGCTCGACCTGAACCCGGCTGTCGCGAATGTCCAGCTCGCCACTGCCATAATCAAATTCCAAACCGAGCGGGAAATGCGCTTTGTGACTGCCCACCCCCAGGTTCAGCGGGGCACCCACCGAGACCAGAGCCGCGCCGGTTTCGGGGTTGGACCGGATGGTGACGTCCGGAGCATTGAGAACTGGATTCAAGTCGTGCAGATAGTATTGGTTCGAACGCTTGGTGATGGCTTCGGGATTGGGGATCACCCCACCTGACGGGTTGGCCAGATAGTCGTAGCGGTGACCTTGCGCGGAGACGACGGCTGAGGTGTTGACCGTGATTTCGTCACGCTCCAGATCCCAGGTCAGCTGGCTCAGCTCATATAACAGAGGGAATTGCTCGCCGGAAAGGTAGGTCGGCGAACCATAGGCAAACGTAAGTGTCGTGGCCACCGGGAAAATTTCTTTGTCGAATTGCGCGACCTGCAACGCCTGGCTTGGCGCGGCGATCGACTCCGGACGATCAAATTCGCTATCATGCCCGAGCAGGCCGGTGCCCGCCGGGAGCAACACCTCGATCGAGCCATTGGCCCCGCTTCCATCGAGGTTGACCTGCCGATGCCGGAAACGGAAGCTGCCCTGCTGCCGCAGGGTGTAATCAGGCGTGGGGCGCGCGGCGGCCACGACAGACGGCTGGTTGTAAACCGTTACTCCGCCCGAATCCAAGCTTAGCGGCAATGTCGTATTGCCAAAAACCAAATCCTCGTTGCCGTCAATGAAGCCTCCCTGCGCGGCGACTTCAAACTCCACCGGCAATGTCCCGCTGGAGGGAGCCCCGGTCAACACGGGCCGCTGCTTTAAACCGTTGATCGTGGTATTAATGTCGCCGAAGCGCACGGTCCCGGTGGCGTGGATAAACGGCTCCGGGTCGGTGTCGAGCGTATTGCCTCGCGCCAGGCTGCTTTCGGGCTCAGCAGCAATCTCGATGTGATGGATACTTACCCGGATCGAGTATTCCGAGTTGACCGAATCGAGTTGCCCGGCGGGCCGGAAAGAAAGAATTTGATTGGGGAAGGTGGTGTGGGAGGGATTGCGGGGGCTGCCGCTTTCGAAGGCCGATAGCGTGTAGCTCTCCTCAACAATACCGTCGTTCTGCAGGGGAATTTTATCCCCCAAATCGTTCAGCAGTGTGATCTCATACTGCACCGTCACTGAGTCAGTCGGCGCAATCGACTGATCGAACTGATCCCATCGATGGAATTCCGCATCCACGCGAGCGACGAAATGATCGTAGTCGTCCACGGTGTCGATCATCGCGGATTCCTGGATGGCAGCACCGTTCAAGGTTGAGATGACATTCAATGCGGCATCGTTAGGATCCTCGTTCGTAAAATGGATCAGCCGGAGCGGAAACGAAGTGGTCGTGCCGGAAGGACTAATCGTCTGCCACGAACCGCCCTCACTCTCGCGCCGGTCCACTCGAATCAGTTCTGCTTCGTAACTGTGGTAGGGATTCAACGGAGGGGAGCCGATCTCCACCGCGACACTCACGGAAAGCGAGGCCGATCCAGACCCGGAAAGGGGCACATTGTTTAGTTGTTCAACACCTTCGCCAACCACAGTGTTCGTCATTTGATCCCGGAGTACGACGATGTAGCGATAATCGTAACTTTCGTTCGCATCACCCGTCGCTTGGTGAGTGAACGAAATCTGAACGAATTCCCGGTCATCTGCGGCATCCGGATGCGCGGCCAAGACAAAGCCACCATCATTATCAATCGATAAGCCGCTCACCGAATCAGAGTCAGCAGCTAGCTGATTGAACAAGGCAAAAAACAAGGCCAAAGCAAGCCCTGCAGCGAACGGTGGTTGAGGTCGTGCTGTCATATTTGGCAAAGGTAGAGGATCTATCCAAACGTTGTTGGAATGATGTCTGGGAAAACAGGGGAGAACACCCCGCGAGAGGAAACACCCCGGCTCGATCGTGCACTCAGCCTATTAGCCACCCTACCAGCGTGTCAAAGAGAAACTTATAATAAAAATGTAAAAATACCTCACGACACAAAAATTAGCCAAAAACCTGCCTCCTCAAGCTTTGAATCGTGGCCAGTCCTTGCCAGTCAGCCCCGCGCAATGGATGCACCTTCGGCGGATATTTTCGTTTTTTCTCCCGCTGCCAAGCCCCCACAAAGCCCCGCACAAACTCCTGGCTGCCCA
>PXBU01000090.1 GCA_003566795.1 Puniceicoccaceae bacterium
AGGACAGAAGTCAGAGGACAGAAGTCAGAGGACAGAAGTCAGAGGACAGAGGACAGAGGACGGAGGACGGAGGACAGAAGTCAGAGGACAGAGGACGGAGGTCAGAGGCCAGAAGTCAGAGGACGGAGGTCAGAGGACAGTTATTGAGAAATTAGAAATGGTTGCGGGCGGGTTATTATCTTTCCTAGCATTTTTCCGACTTCGGCATTAAGTGAAGTGAGTTCGGCGTGTTGTTCTTGGGTGATGTAATCGCAGTCGAGGGCGAAGTCTAATGAGGTGTCAGTTTCGTTGGATTCTCCGTCACAGTCTGTGAGTTTAATTACAAAGTGCGCCTCGTAGCGGCGCTTAGCCCACGCCTCACGCAAATTCATAGCGACAGAACGAGAGGAGCGACGAATTTGGCTGGTTAATGCAAATTTCTCTTCCGAAGGAAAGTGCTTACTGAGTTCATAAACGCGCATGGCTAAAGCATAGCTCTTTTTATACACCTCTAGTTCTTTTGCAGTTTTGATTAACATTGTGATTAAATTTCTGGCCTCTGGCTTCTGTCATCTGACCTCTTTTTTTCAATGATCAGACATCATTGAAAAAATACGTGCCCTTGAGCTTGCCCTCGGTGTCGTTGTCGACTTCCCAGTAAACATCGGTTTGGATCTCTTCGCGGGGAGCGACTGGGCTCTCGTCGGCGAACTGAGCGGACGCCTCGGCCTCCTGCTTCTTCTCCTTATCGATCTCTTTGGCCAGATCTTCGGTCAGGGTGCCGTCCTTCAATAGTTGCTGCTTGAGCACGTTGATCGGGTCCTTGTTTTTCTTGTATTCCTCGATCTCTTCCTTGGTGCGGTATTTTTCGTGGTTGGCGTCAGCGACGGAGTGGCCGCGATAGCGGTAAGTGCGGATTTCGAGCAGGAAGGGCTTATGCTCTTCGCGGGCGCGGACCATGGCGCGATTGGCTACCTCCCGCACTTCAAAGACGTTGTGCCCTTCACAAACTTCCCAAGCCATGTCGAAGCCGTCGGCCCGGTGGGCCAGGTTCTCCTCGGCCGAGGAGCGTTTCAGGCTGGTGCCCATGGAGTAGCCGTTGTTTTCAATTACGAAGACCACCGGGATGTCCCAGAGTGAGACCAGATTCAAGGTCTCCATGAAGGATCCCTGGTTAACGGCACCATCGCCGAGGAAGCAGACCGCGCAGCCCTTGATTTGCTTGTATTTAAGTGCAAAAGCGAGACCCGCGCCCAGCGGTGTCTGACCAGCCACGATGCCGTGACCGCCCCAGAAGTTCTTGTCCGGAGCGAAGAAGTGCATCGAGCCGCCCTTACCTTTGGAGCAACCGGTGTGCTTGCCATACATCTCCGCCATGCACTCGTTCATCGTCATGCCGACTGCCAGTGCATGCCCGTGGTCGCGATAGGCGGTGATAATGTGGTCATTCTCCTCCATCAGAGAGACGATGCCAGTCGCAACCGCTTCCTGGCCGATGTAGAGGTGTAGGAAGCCGCCGATCTTGCCTTGGTTGTAAGCACGCAGCGAGCGCTCCTCAAAGCGGCGGATGCCGACGATCATGCGGTAGAGGTCAAGCTTGGCCTCCTTGCTCAGTTGCTTATTAATCGGCTGGTCGATGAAGCTCTTGGGCTTCGTCGATTTTTTTGCAGCTGATTTTTTCGCGGTCTTTTTCTTGGTAGCAGGCATAAAAATGTAGTTGAATCGATGGAGTCAGTCGGATGACTGGCAGGAATGCAAGTAAAGAAATTAATGCACGCTAATTGTAGCGTGAAAAAAAAATCACGAAACTAATTACGCAATTTAAGCGCGACCAAGTAAATTGTCGCGCAGACTGGCGGAGATGGCTTCCGGGCCGAGCCAGATTCTAAAGTAGAGCTGAGCAAAATCCTCGCCCTCAATGGTAATTTTCGGCTCTCCGTTGATCCGCAGGGTGGTGCCTTCTCCGGGCAAAAAAGTCAGCGAGGACCTGTCACCCCTTTTGACGGTGGTGTAGACCTGATTGATCTGTGCCACCCGCTCGGCAATCTGGGTGCGCTCAGAGTCGCTGAGGTTTCGATCCAGCATCTGATCGGCTGACTTTAGGATGATGTCTTTATCGATCTCGCGCAGATAATTGAACTCGAGATGAAAGGGTGTTTTTGTCGCCAGCACGTCCTCGCCGGTCTTACCCTCAGGGACAAAGAGCGCCGCTTCGTAGAGGTTGAAGAAAACCCGCCAAGTGTAACGATATTCGCCCAGTTTGTGGAAATTCTTTTCATCGACGGTGGTCTGCTCGGGAAAAAGCGAATTCGCTGACACGCTTTGAAGGCAAGTCGCGAGCGCGATCGATATCAGAAGAAGTCGTGCGTGCATTATGCTTTCGGTTTTGGGACGACGGTGGAAATCCCGCCGTCGATGACGTAGGTCTGCCCGGTGACGAAGCGCGCCTGATCCGAAATCAACCAGGCGGCCAGGCTGGCGACGTCGTCAGCATTACCGATGTCGCCGAGTGGGTGCATGCGCTTGGAGATTTCGAGTGCCTGCTCGCTGCCGATCACCGGCTGGGCCATGGGTGTATCGGTCAAGCTGGGCGCAATCGCGTTAAAGCGCAGGCCCTTGGAGCTGTAGCTGGCGGCGGCGGAGCGCACCATGGCCTCGATGCCCCCTTTGGCAGCAGCGATGGCCTCGTGGTTGGCAATCCCTATCTGGGCGGCGGCGGTGCTGAAGAAGAGGCAGCTGCCGTGCCGCTGTTTCTGCATCACTTTGGTGCAGGCGCGGAGCGCAAAGAAGGCTGAGTCCAAGTTGGCGCGAATGACGCTGTGCCAGTCATCCGGCGAGGTGAGGTGCGCGGGTTTGAGAAAGATTGACCCGATGGCGTGAACGTAGGCACCCAGGCCGCCGGAGCTATTGCCAACAGAGCCAAGGTAGTCCCCAATCTCGTCGGGATTGGTTGCGTCTACGGTATCGATGGGGATAGCCAGCTCCTCTTTAAGCGCCTCGATCCGCTCCGAATCACGGGCAAAGCCACAAACGGAGCGCCCCTCGGCGCAGAGCTTGCGGGCGAGGGAGGCACCTATGCCACCCGTAATGCCGCCGATTACGATGATCTTTTCATTTTCAGACATGCTAACAGATCGTGGCTCAAGCCAAACGATTACAGTTTAAAGTAGTCGGGCCGGTTCATCCTGGCATTTATACACAAGTTGTACTTCCGCAAAAAGCGGTGAATAAACCGGAGTTTCATGTAGGGGCTTTCCTGTGGGAAGCCCGCGAGCGTGCGGGGCGTTGGGGAAAGACTCGAGGCAACGCAAGATTCGCGGGTGGCGCGAGCACCACCCCTACGAGAAGAAAATGATACGAAATCGGGGTAACTTGAAGGGAAAATATCTCCATCCGGAATGTTGTGTATAAAAGCCGGGATTCATCGCCCGACTGAGCGGAGAGGGGTGCATCGAGCGTTTGCTGAGCGGGAGCGTGCTCGGCAGTTTGGAAGTTTTTGGCACGGAGCGATTACCGCAGGGCCTTCGGTCGCGGGATGAATCACCTCGACTACTGGTGTCTCTCGCAGCTCGTCCGACTTTCTGGCTTGAAAGCAGCGGGGGAGGGCACACTTTCTCCACTTTTCCTATTTCCTGCCATGTCCGAGATTGCAAAAGCCTACGAACCGAAAGACGTCGAAGCCCGCTGGTATGCCGACTGGCTTGAAGCTGGTTGCTTCAAAGCCGAAACCGATCCCGCGCGCGAGCCCTACGCGATCATGATCCCGCCTCCCAATGTGACCGGGATGCTGCACATGGGCCACGTGTTGGACAATACCCTGCAGGATATCTTCATCCGCCGCGCCCGGCTGGAGGGCAAAGCGGTGCTGTGGCAACCGGGAACGGACCACGCCGGTATCGCGACGCAGACCAAGGTAGAGAAGCAGCTACGGGAATCCGAGGGTAAGACGAAATACGATCTCGGCCGCGAAGCCTTCCTGGAAAAAGTCTGGGAGTTCCGCGAAGCGTCCGGTGGTGTGATTCTCAATCAGTTGCAGAAGCTGGGTGCGTCCTGCGACTGGGACCGCACCAGTTTCACCCTGGATGAGCATTACTCCAAGGCGGTGCGCACGGCATTCGTCAAACTCTACCAGCGCGGCTACATTTACCGCGGCCTGCGCATGGTCAACTGGTGTCCGGCCACGCACACCGCGATCTCTGACGAGGAGGTCAACATGAAGCCGCAGACCGGCTTCTTCTACAAAATGCGTTACGAGTTGGTCGAGCCGGACGGCGAGCGCACCCACCTGGAAATTTCCACCACCCGCCCCGAGACCCTGATGGGCGACTCCGCTGTCGCCGTGCATCCGGAGGACGAGCGCTACCGGCACCTGATCGGCAAGAAGGTCTGGCGTCCCTTCCCGCGGGCGGAGATCCCCATCATCGGGGACGAGTATGTCGACCGCGAGTTTGGCACCGGCTGCCTCAAGGTCACGCCCGCCCACGATAAAAACGACTTCGAGATCGGGCAACGCCACGACCTGGAAATCATCGAAGTGATCGACCACGACGGGAAGCTCAACCACCTCGCTGGCGAGGACTTCGACGGGATGGATCGTTTTGAGGCACGCAAGGTCGCCGTGCAGAAGTTGGACGACCTCGGTTTGCTGATCGAGCGCGAGCCCTACGAGAACACCGTCGGCTTTTCCGAGCGCGGCGACGTGCCAATCGAGCCGCGCCTCTCCGAACAGTGGTTCCTCAAATACCCCAAGGTCGAAGAGGCCAAGCGCGCGGTGGAGCAGGGCATCATCAAATTCCACCCCGACCGCTGGAAAAAGACCTACCTGCATTGGCTCAACGGTATTCAGGACTGGTGCATCAGCCGCCAGCTTTGGTGGGGGCACCGCATCCCGGTTTGGACCAAAAGGGTGAAGCTGACCGAGGACAACTGGACTGAAGAGCTGTTGTCTTGGGGCTGGGACAGTTACCTGAAGCAAGAAAAACCCCGCGAGGATTTTTGTATCAGTATCGTTCGGGTGGAAGACGGAGCAGTGGTCGATCCAAAGCAGGATGCGCTCATGCCGGTGACCTCAGCGACAGCTGGAGAATATGATATCCACATTTGCGCGGTAGACGAGGAAGTGGGTGAATCCTATACGAAGTATGGATTCACCCAGGATTCTGACGTGCTCGACACCTGGGCCTCATCCTACCTCTGGCCGATGGCCAACTTGGGCTGGCCCGACCCCGACGCCGACCAGCAGAAGGAGCTCGATTACTGGTATCCCACGTCCACCCTGGTGACTGGCTTCGACATCATCTTCTTCTGGGTGGCCCGCATGATCATGGCCGGGCTGGAACTCTACGGTGAGGACAAGCAGCACCTGACGGATGAGGAAATCGCGGCCCGCATCCCTTTCAAAAACATTTTCATTCACGGGCTGATCCGCGACGCGCAGGGCCGCAAGATGTCGAAATCGCTCGGCAACTCGCCCGATCCCCTCGAATTGATCGAAAAATTCGGGGCCGATGGGCTGCGTTTCGGCATTTGTAATATCGCGCCGACCGGTTCCGATATTCTGTTTTCTGAAGAGCGCACCCAGATCGGCCGCAACTTCTGTAACAAGCTATGGAATGCGGCACGTTTCCGCCAGATGTCCGGCCCCATGGCCGACAACTCCAGCCTCGCCGCCATCCACGCACGCATCGACCCGGAGCTGCTGGATGACTACGACCACTGGATCCTGGCGCGCCTGGTCGCCGTGACACAGGACGTGGCGAAATGCTTCACCCAATACGATCTCGCTCCGCTCACCCATCACATCTACGGCTTCTTCTGGAGCGACTTTTGCGACTGGTATGTGGAAGCTTCCAAAGGCAAGCTCAAGGGCAGCGATGCCGAGCGCGATAACTGCCTCGCGATTCAGGACTTGGTGCTGCGCCAGGTGCTGCAGTTGGCCAATCCCGTGATACCGCACATCACGGAAGAGTTGTGGGCCGGTCTTGGCTATGCGGCCCATGAGGCCTTTATTCAAAACACGAAACTTGCCGGCACTTCCGAAGTTCTCGGTGCGTTGTCCGTCGATCAAAGCGCCGTCGAGCGAGTCGCCAATTTGCAGGAATTCATTTCCCAGGCCCGCGCCTTGAAGGCGAAATACAACTTGGCCAACAAGCGTGACGTGGCCGTCTTCTTCGGCGCGGAAGGCGCGGCCGCCCGGGTCATCAGCGACAACGCCTCGCTCATTCGGACTCTGGCCGGTCTCGGCAGCCTTGATGCATTGAATGGCAAGTCCGCCGATGGTTTACCGGCAGCCGTGACGCCGCTCGGGCCGCTCTACCTCGACCTCAGCAGCAGCATCGATGTCGCCGCCGAGACGGTGCGCCTTAAGAAAGAACTCGCCAAACTCGATCAGCTCGTCGCCGCCGGGGAAGGGAAGCTCAAAAATCCAAAATTCGTCGACAGCGCCCCCGCCCACGTTGTGGAAGGTGCCCGTAAGCAGCTGGCCGAGACCACCGACAAGCGCGACGAGACCAAGCGGATTTTGGAGAGTTTGAGCTGATGCGTGGGGCGAGGAGGGACTCACAATCACTCGTCGATCCGGTCGCGCAGGCGTTGCGCGATGCCTTCAATCCGGGCCACGATGTCATCAACCGTCGCATCCTCCGGGAGTGGTTCAGCTTGGCTCAGTTCACTGGCCATCTGGTTGATCATCCCTTGTAGAAACTCCTTTTTTTCGCGCAGCTTTGGGAGATCCTCGGTCTCCCAGTATTCGCCCTCATCCTGCACCTTGAGGTTGCCGAGGTAGCGCTTCTTCAAGTAGCGCAGCAAGCCGATGATCCAGACGTGCGTCTCGATGGTGGTAAACTGCGTTTTTGTCGCGGTGCTGAAAGAGTATTTCGTCGGCTCGACCTGCTCGCAGATTAAATCCATCAGGGCCCGCAGCCGCGCCTCCCGGTCGAAGATGAAGCAAAGCGGCTCGCAGTCGCCCTGCGGGTTGACGATGACGCCGCGAAAGTTCGGCGCAGCTTCATCCATATTGATTGGCTGCGCCGTCCAGCCCATCGACTTTGCAATATCCGCCAGCTCCTCGACGAATTCGGGGATGTCTTCCGTGCAATTGATCGCGCCTGAGTAGTGTATTGTGAGACCCATGAGAAAATCGGTTTAGCAGAATTTTGCTGCCTTTGTATCAATCGAAAACAAGAAAGGCCATCTGTGGCTCATTCAATTTACTGTCTTTTTGGTTTCTAAATTTAAGACCACAGATTCACCCCGGCCGAAAAATTTTCGTGCTCAGTTCTGAAACTACGCGGTAGTGTTTCACATTGGCGGTGCAGAGCGTTTCGGCTCGCTCGACGGCAGTGGAGGCGATCAGGGCATCGGCGAGTTGCATGGAGGCTTTCAGGCAGAATTGCTCGACGTAGATGCAGGCCCGGTGAGAGCTGTTTTCGTCGATCGGGAGGACGTGAAAATCCATTTCCCGCAGAAAGCGACCGATGGCCTGTTGCTCCTTTTTATTGCGGGCCCCTTGGTGCAGCTCCATCAGGCTGACCGCTGAGATGGAGCGCGAATCGCAGGACTCAATCACTCTTGCGGCCCGTTCGTTGCCGCGAAAGCACCAAATCAGCACATCGGTATCAAAGATCAAGCGAGCGCCCCTTTCTCAACTCTCGAACTTGTTCGGCAACAGATTGCGCCTGTTCATCCGCCCACATGCCGAAGGCAGGCTGCTGGCGCAGATCATGTGCCGCCCCTTCACGATACGGCACAATCCGTGCAATCGATTTGCCCCTACGGGTCAAGGTGACCTCCTGCCTCGCTTCGATGGCGTTTAGAATTTTGGCCGGACTCCGGCGCAAGGTGACTAGGGAAGATTTCATTGGTTAAAGTGTGCATAAAGAGTGCATACTTTCAAGTCTTTCCTCCAATCCGGGCCACGATGTCATCAACCGCCGCATCCTCCGGGAGTAGTTCAGCTTGGCTGAGCTCAGTGGCAGGGCATTTTCATTTGACGGCTGCGCGCCGCATGAAAATGCATTTGAGATGGAAAATTTAAGATTTGAGAAAAAACACGGGGAATCAACGACTTCAGGTTCCAAATGAAAAAGCCCTGGGGTGTCCTTTTACTGCTTTTCTGCACTTGACGCGACCTTCCGCTCGCGACCAGGGTATTCGGTAGCGCGGCCAAACGAGGCTGCAAATATTAAAACACTCGAGAACATGAGCGAAACAATTCCGGAGAAAATAGGCATACAAGGAAGCGGTCGAGGCGCACAGCGTTCTGCCGCTCTGACGGTGGCGTTGGCCGCCTTGGCCAACCACGCCCAGGCGGCGGTAAAAATCAACGCGGACGCCAAGACTGTTGGTCCCAACTTCGACGTGGTGGTCGGGTGGGACCCGCTCGGTGACAGCACCCAAGCCACGTCAGGCGGCTTAGGCGACCAAATGTTTGTTTTCTACGGTTGTGCCGGTTTCATGAACTTCGCCTCTCCCAGCAATGCGGCGACCCTCGGTAGCTATGCGGA
>PXBU01000067.1 GCA_003566795.1 Puniceicoccaceae bacterium
CGGCGATAAGGAGAAGTCAATTGCAGCAGGCTGTAATAACTATATCACTAAACCAATAAACAGAGTCGATTTGAGGACAATGGTAAACACTTATTTTTCGGAATTGAATAAAGCATAGAAATGTGTGAATAATGTAAATTTTTCGATTACTAATATAACAGTTTCCGAAGTTAATGTCCTTAGTTTTGTAAGTCTATTTAGTTTATATATGGCAATTCACTACTGTCTGAGGGAAAGTGCGGGACAGGCTCTAACGTAGCGCGAGATCTTATCGAGGGAGATCTTGCCCGATGCCGTAATGGTGCCGGCGCGGAACTCGATCGAGGAAATATGCCCCTCACCGGTGGCCCGCAGACTCATGATAAAGCGCAGGCCGCCCTCAGGCGCGCCGCCCTGATTCGGATGGGCCACGATTGACGGATTGAAAAGCGCGGCGGATTCGATCGAGTATTCCCCCGAAAAAAGAGCCCCGATGAGCAGTTTACGCGACTCCGAAAGCGCCTTCGGCTGCCGGTTGTGGTCGCGCACCAGTCGGTAGTGCCGCATCAGCTGCGCGTCGATATGATGATGCCGCTTGCCGAACTCATGGTGCACGGCCTTTAGTTGCGCGGCCACGGCGGCATCGTCGAGTCGGGCCACCCGCTCGATGATCGCTTTGATCTGGGCGCGATGGCCGGGGATAAACGGACGGAGAATAACTCGTTTATCCGAGGGGAGTAGTTTGATCGGGTGACGCTTTAATTGGAATGTATCCATATATGGAAAATAGTTAGGGGTGCCTCACGGCGATAATTTCGATGGGTACCATCAATGCTCGGTATCATTCATGTCGGTGAGGGAAAGATGGAAGGCCAGGCTGGACTCCGCGCCTTGGTTGTGGCTGACCCGATCCGCATGAAGACCATCCGCGCAGCCTCCCGAGGCGAAGTCATAGAGCGGAAGGCCCAGATCGTTGCGCCCGAGGAACCATTCGAAGGCGCGCTTCGACTCGTCCAGCCAGCGACGGTCCTGCGTGACCCGCCAGGCCACCCGGCAAACCGCGATCATCGCCTGGGCCTCGACCGGTTGCTGATCAAAATCCGCCCGGCGGCCGTCTTGCGGATAAAACCCGTTGCTCCCGACGGGGCGGAAGCAGCCCTGCGGGGTGGTTTGAATCGAGGCGAGCCAGGCGAGTGATTTCAGCCCGATTTCCAGAGCCTCGCCATCATCGTTGCGCTGCGCACTCAGAATCATCGCCTCACACAGGCGCGCATTTTCGTAGGTCAAGCTCCGTTCGAACCACGGCCAGCTCTCGCTGGCATGCGCCCGCCACAGTTCCTTGAGTCGATCGGTCAAACGGCCCAGCAGTTCGAGGGCCAGCGCATGGGATGGCTCGTAGCGGAGAAATTGATCGATCCCGATGAGGGCGAAGGCCCAGGCACGTGGCGAGCTGAACGATTCGACGACCGGCAAGCCGACGCAGAAGAGCTGCGCGGCGAGCTTTTGATGGTGGCCGTCAATAGCACGGGCCGCACCCAAGCCGGTGGCCCAGAGGCTGCGACCGTGGCTGTCCTCGCTGCCGGCATGCTCCAGCCACTCGCGCCGGAAGCTCATAAAATTGCGAAAGCGGCCACTACTGTAGTCAAGTGAGGCGGCAAGAAAGGCGAGATAGACCGAGGTAAGGCTTTCCACCTCGGGATCGGAAGACGCTGCTTCCTTTTCAGCCATCAACACACAGAGGATGAAGGCCCGCGCATTGTCATCCACACAGTAACCCTCATGGAAGTTGGGGACGTTAAAAATCGCATGCTGAAAAATGCCGGTGCTGTCGCTCATGCAGGCGATGTGCTTGAATTGACGCTGAGGCAGCAGCCTCGGGCGCTTTTCCAGCGTCCACCCCGCCACGGCGGTGCGCGGTGCCGCCCGCCGGTCGGCGCAGGCATGAGCGAAGGATTCCAGATACTGACTGGCCACGGCGGGCCAGATCATGCTGCGCCCGGCCGCGTAGGCCTTCTCGCGCATCACCTGCATGTGTGCCGGATCGTCAAGCAGTTCGCTAATCGTCGCTGCCATAGCCGATGGATCGCGGAAAGGTACCAGTGCCCCCCGCCCCTCGGCGAGTAATTCCTCCGCGTGCCAGTAAGGTGTCGAGACGACCACCTTACCCGAGCCGAACGCATAGGCCAGGGTCCCGGAAGTGATTTGCGCCTTATCCAGATAGGGTGTCACGTAAATATCGGCCGCACCGATAAACTCCTGTAATTCGTCGGCTGAGACGTAGCAATTGTGAAAAATCACGTGCTGATGCACCTGGTGCTGCTCTGCGAGGCTGATAAGGCTGTGGCGGTAGCGTTCGCCGTCCTTGGCGACCAACTTCGGGTGGGTCGCGCCCAGGATCAAATAGACCACCTCGGGGTGTCGCTCGATAACCGCCGGGAGCGCTTCGATCACATGCTCGATCCCCTTTCCCGGGCCGATCAATCCAAAAGTCAGGAGAACCTTGCGGTCCTTGATGCCGAGCTGCTCTTTATAAACTGAGGCGGGTTGGAAATCCACATCCGGAATGCCGTGGGCGATGACATCGATCTTCGATTCCGCCACGCCATAGACGGCATGAAGGATCTCGCGCCCTTTTTGGCTCATGACCACAAGTCGATCACTCAGCCGCGTGAGCGACTGCATGACCGCATCCTGCTCCTGCGTCGGGCTTTCCAAAATGGTATGCAGCGTGGTCACGATCGGCATGCGGACCTCTTTCAGCAGCGAAATCAGATAGCTGCCCGCCGGCCCGCCATAGATCCCGAACTCGTGCTGCACGCAAAGCACATCCGCATTTTTAAAGTTCAGAATATCGGCGGTCCGACGATACGAACGCAGATCCTTCTCCTGAAACTGTAGGCGCACTGCCTTCGGATAATCGTAGCCCTCCTGCCTGTCCGTGACCGCAGCCACATAGCAATCGGCACCGGGGGCCGCCGCATCTATGGCCTGGTATAGGTCGTGGGTGAAAGTCGAAATGCCACACAAGCGCGGCACAAAATTCCCGAGAAAGGCGATACCCTTGGGGTAAGTAGGAGCACTCAATACAGCTCCTTAATAATGTAGTGCATTAAAGACACTACCCCCGTCCGAGAAGATAAGCAAATAGAATCGCTCGAAATACTGTAACCTTTCACGGGAGGGCGGGTGTCCGCACCCGCCACGATACGGCAAAGCACCCACAAACGCACCAAAAGCAAAACCGCGACAACTCAACGCCCGAAAACCAAAGGATAGAGCTAAATCCCCGCTACTTACCTCACCCGAACACCTGCTTCATCATGCCCTGAATCGTCGCCAGATCCTGCCAGTCGGCGCCGCGCATCGGATGCACCTTCGGCGGATACTTGCGTCCCTTCTCCCGCTGCCAGGATTCCACAAAGCCGCGCACAAATTCCTGACTGCCCAGAATCGCCCCATCGGTAAAGTAACGCACCCGGCAGCGCAGCACCGTCGCCCGCGGCAACAGCGCCTTCTCCTGCTCCAGCACCTGCAAAGCCTTCGCCCGCTCCGCTTCCGAAAGCCCCGGCTGTCCGGCCCGCTTGCCAAAGATCAACTCCCGGTGCATCCGCAAGGCCTCCGCCACCGACACCTGCTGCGCCCGCTCCGATCCATCCGCATAAGCCCCCCAGATCAGGCGGATCCCCCGCAGAGCCGCTTGCCCTGCCTGTCTGCCGGAGCCCTGACGCAGGCGGGAGCCTGTCGCAGGAGCCTGCCACGAACCCGCCACCGCCTCCGCATAACCACAGAAGCGATAATCCACCGGATCCTCCACCAGCCCCGCCCGCACCGGATTCAGGTCAATGTAGGCCGCCATCGTCTGTAAAGGATTACCCTCACCCTGCACCAGCACCGATTTGAAGCGCTCCGCCCACAGCGTCCCAAAACGCTCATGCGAGCGGTTAAACCACACCGAAAAGCGCTGCTTCAGCGCTTTCATATACTCCGAAACATCCCCCATCCGCGCCAACAGCCGCCGGCGGATCGCCTCCGCCTCCTCACCACCTGCGGCCAGATGCTTCTCCATCACCTCAATTTTCGCCGTCTGGTATTTAGTGGGCTTGGGGTACAGCACCCGGTAGCGCCGCAGCAGCTCCCCATCCGAGACCTCACCCGCCTCCGGCACCCGCAGCAGCACATGAAAGTGGTTCGCCATCACACAGTAGGTCAGCACCTGCACCCCACAGAAGTCCGCCACCTGCCAGATCATCTTGCGCAGCACCTCCTTCTCACGATCCTCAAACAAACGCTCTCCATTCACCGTACGCGTCATACAGTGGTAGACCGCCTGCACGCCGCCCTTAACTTTCCATCTCCGTATATTCATGCCGCCAGCCCAACACAGGACCCCTGCGAAGTCAAATATATTTTGCCAGGCTTATTATTATTTTTTTTTACATGTGTCTTCTTACTTTCCGACGTTGCAACTTAGGCGCGGCAGTCCTGTCATTTCCACTGTGCATAAGTTTAACTTCCAGCTGATACTTATTCTTACCTTCGTTTGCCAAATGGCCAGCGGGCAAAACCGTGAAATTCTTAGTGAGTATAAGATCGGAATTGTTGGGCGTGACCAGGCAAACAGCATTTATCAGGCGGTTCATCTGGGAGCGATGGATGCGGCTCGGGAATTGAGCCAGCGGTATTCGATCGATGTGGAGCTGATTATTGCCACACCGGATGCCTCGCAGGGCAGCTCTCAAGCTTCCTTGCTGCCGGAACTCTTCACCGACGATACCGATGGCTTTATAATCAGCCCATTAGCCGATGAGGCGGTGGCCTACCCAATAGAATTTGCCCTGAAGCTGGGGAAGGAAGTCGTATTCTTCGAGAGTCAGCTTGAGGGTATCGAACCGATGGCGGCGGTCTTGGCCAACGAGGAAGAAGCTGGGCGCATGGCGGCCAAAGCAATGCTGGAGAAACTTCCGACGCGTGCTCGGGTCGCCATTCTCACCAGTGCTGCACCTAGTCCTCAACTAGAGCAGCGACTGGCGGGTGTTCGGGCAACACTTGGCTTCCGCCGCATCGAAAAAGTGGTCGCTACTGAGCCTAACTACCATGGCGCGATCCGCGCGATTCAACGAGCGCAGGAAGAGGACCGAAATGATCATATCAGAGGGTGGATCTTTTTGGAAGATTGGCCGTTGCTCGGTATGCCAGCGCTGCCATGGGAGCCCGGGAGAATACCGGTTGTCGCTATTCAATCATCGCCGTCGGCTTTTATTTACACCGACCGGGGCTATTTAGAGGCACTCATCGTCCACCCTTACTACGAATGGGGCTACACGAGTATGAATACCTTGGTTGAGAAACTCCATAACAACACGACTCCAGAAGAAGCGACAATCCTGACTCAGCCGCGCGTCGTTGATTGGCGCAATCTAGAAGCTTACCGCAGGGAGTGGCAAACCTGGTTTAAGTAGGTGGGCATCGAACTGCGCGAGGAAGCGTTGCTTTAAAGATCTCGCCATGAGGCAACACTCTGCAAAATACCCATTCGGAAAATCCGTTAAGGCTTGAGCAGCACCTTCCCCAGCCTCGGATTTTTGTCGTGGCGGATGGCATCCTTAATCTCTGATAATTTATAGGTTGCTGCGATCGGTAGTTTAAGTTGCTCCTCACGCATCATGCGATGGACCGCATCCCTTACTTCATTAACGGCTTCTGCGGGTTGCGTTTTGCAGAATTTATCCCACCAGAATCCGACCAGCCGAACATTATTAAAAATCAGAAAACGAGTGGGAAAGCGGACCTTATCGCCCACCATTCCGCCAAAGGTGACCTGAGTCCCATTTTCACCCAGCGCCTTGATCTGGTCGCTTGCACTTTCTCCCCCGATCGAGTTCAGCGCTAGTCGAACCGGATCGCCACCGGTCAGTTCCTTGATCTGTTTGGGCCAGCCTGATCCTTCCAATACGACTTGGTCGGCACCCATTGATTTGAGCGTTTCCACCAGCTCCTCACGCCGAACTTGACTGATAGTTTTCAAGCCCATGGCCTTTGCCATCTGAATCACGGAAAGCCCCACCGCAGAATTACCGGCATTCTGCAGCACCCAGTCGCCCGGCTTCAGATCGATCATTTTAGTGAGCAAGCAATAAGCGGTCGGCGGATTGATGAAGGAAATGGCCGCCTGCTCGACGGGCACAGTGGCATCGACCAGCACCAAATCGCTGGCCGATAAGCAGGCATACTCCTGCCAGGCACCACCTTCTGGGAAACGAACGCGTGCACCCACCCCGACGCTGCTCACCCCCGGCCCGAGGGCATCCACTTGCCCGACACCTTCCCGACCGGCAACCGCGGGCAACTCCCGCAAGCGCCCGTAACTGCCGCCGATCATGCCATAGTCCGACGGGTTAATTGTGGCCGCCAGCAGCTTTACCCGAACCTCACCGGGCCCCGGTTGCGGAACGGGAAGCGACACGACCTCAAGCACTTCCGCCGGATCACCAAAATTGCGGTGTTGAATAGCATGCATTTCACTCATAGATACCCAAACTTAGTGGCTCACCGAAAGGTTCGCAAAGAAAATGACACGCCGGGTGCCAATATTTTGTCAACCGCCACCCACGCGGATGCTTCTCACTGCTCTCCTCAGCAGCAAGTTCCAGTCACTCAGTTTTTCGGATCCCGTCCGGAAAGTTTGCATCTGCCCCAAAATAATAAGAATTATTATAATTATTGCTTGCATTCACTCAAAACCCAATTTCCTTGGCAAATCATAGATAATTATAATAATTCTAAATCCAAACATGCAACTCAAGCCCGAATACAAAGAACGCCTTGACAGAGCACTGGCCCGCACGGGCCTCCGGCCGACGAAGCAGCGCGAGCATGTCTTTTCGGTCCTACTGGAGAAGCTCGACCACCCGACAGCAGATGATGTGTACGCCCGGGCACGTGCCGACATGCCGACCATTTCGCTCGCAACCGTCTACAACTGTCTGGAAACGCTCTCTGCGAGCGGTCTCATCAAACAGGTCAATTTTGAACGCGAGCCGACCCGCTATTGCCCGAACCTCACTGCCCACGCCCACTTTTACTGTAAAGAAAGCGGCGAAATCGAGGACATTGAGCTAAGCGATGATATCATCAACCGGCTCAAGGCCGCCCTGCCTAAAGGGCATACCGCCCACCGCATTGACATCGCCTTCGACGGAAAATGCGGCGGTTGCCACGATGGGGAGGACTGAAACTTTAAACCTGACAGCTGAAAAAACATTTTCGTCTCCACTCCATTTTTCCAAAATTTCACTCTCAATCCATCAAACCGAAATCCAAATATCCAATTAAGCAGAAACTTAAAACATGAACACACTCGAAGTAAAAAACCTGACGGTATCCATTGACGGCGAATTCATCCTCAAGGACTTTAATTTAACTATCCCCAAGGGGGAAGTGCACGCGTTGATGGGCCCGAACGGCACGGGCAAGAGCACCTTGGCCAAGGTGATGGCTGGCCACGAGGATTATGAAGTCGAAAGTGGCGAAATCTTGCTGGAAGGTGACAGTATTCTGGGCAAAGAGGCCGACGAGATCTCGCACGCCGGACTTTTCCTTGCCTTCCAGTATCCGCTGGAGATTCCCGGCGTCTCGATCGCCAATTTCATCCGCGCCGCCCGCACCGCCCGTTTGCCGGAGGGTGAGGAGATCAACGCAGTCGAGTTCTACAAGGAGCTCTACCAAAAGATGGATGCGCTGAAAATGGACCGCAAGTTCACGGCCCGCTCGCTCAACGAGGGTTTTTCCGGCGGCGAGAAGAAGCGCTGCGAGATCCTGCAAATGTCGATGCTCGACCCGAAGCTCTGCGTCATGGACGAAACTGATTCCGGTCTGGATATCGACGCGCTGAAGGTCGTCTCCGACGGCGTCAATCTGATGCGCAACCCGGAGCGCAGCTTTTTGGTGATCACCCACTACCAGCGCCTACTCGACTACATCGTGCCGGACGTGGTCCACGTGATGTATGACGGCCAAATTGTTCGAAGCGGCGACGCCGAACTGGCCCGCGAACTCGAATCCAAGGGCTACGACTGGATCAAGGAAGAGTCGGCAGCAGCAACCGCCTAAACAGCCAACCATCAACTACCGAAACCATGAGCAACACAGATCTCCAGAACGAAGCCATTCAGGTCGATACCGAGAAGGGAAACTTCAAGTATCCTGAAAATTACGAATTTGATGCTGGTGTCGGTCTTAGTGAAGACACCATCAACTACATTTCCGACGTCAAAGACGATGCCGACTGGGTCCGCGAGTTCCGCCTCAAAGCACTCGAGATCTTCCGAAAGAAGCCCATGCCGACCAACTGGGCGACGAAGGATCTGGAGACGATCGATTTCGACAAGATTCGCTACTACCTCTCCAAAGGCCAAATGCCGGCCCGCTCGTGGGACGACGTGCCGGACGATGTCAAAGAAACCTTCGAGCGGCTCGGCATCCCTGA
>PXBU01000380.1 GCA_003566795.1 Puniceicoccaceae bacterium
ACCGTTATTTGCCCATGACCATTACAGTTACATTTAATGTTAACTTACCAGTTTCCGGATAAATCAACTATTCCAGTTGCTGAATCAAATATTGTACCCACATTTCGGTCTTATGGTCTAACTCGACCAACCATCGATATATCTTTGTTTTCAAGGATATTTCATATGATTTTTTACCGGACATAATCCTGTCAAATCGTTTTAATGATTTACCAATAACCCGCCGCTTAGATAAAGCAAAGTGGTTTCAGTCATTTTCATTTGTAATTCAGTGTCTGAAAGTCTCAATCGTGCATCCTGCAGCGAAAGCTGTGCAGCACGCAGCTCAACTCCTGTAATCAATCCCCGTTCAAAAGAGTCCCGGGCCCGCTCAAAATTGCGTTCATATACATGTAAATTTTCTCTTTCGGTGCGAAGCCGATCATCCAGGAAGAGCAGTTCCTGCCAGGTATTATCGAACTGTGTTTGAAGCTGCTGCCTGGACTCCTCCACCCGGATCTGCTCCTGACGTAATGAAGCTTTGGCATTTTGTGAGGCAGTGCGATTACGTCCACCCGTAAAGAGCGGAATTTTCAGAGAGATCCCTCCCATTACGCCTAGCTGTTCCTGCGTTTCAAACTGTCCGTCGCTGGCCGACTGGTAGTTATATCCATATTGAGCGGAAGCGGTTAGGGTTGGCAAAAAATTTGCACTCGTCATTTTTTGATTGATACGAGCCTGTTCAATTTTCTTTTCCCGGACATGAAGTGCCGTATTATTCTCAATAAGAGATTGTAATAACTCATCATAAGTAGGGATAGCCGTACTCTTGATCCCGTCATCCAATGTACCAAGTTCCCGGTTATCCCACCCGATAGCCGTATGCAGTTCGCGGTATGCATTCTCATACTTTAGCTTTAGGTCCCGGTACTCAGTGCTATCGGTTTTCAAATCAGCCAGAGCTTGCAGAAGCTGTTGTTCACTCGCCTGTCCATACTCTCTGCGGGTTTCAATGATATTATATCGATCCGAACTTTGCTGAAGAGCCAGCTCTTTTAGGGTAATCGCCTTTTGAATAGATACCGTCTGAATATAGCGCTGAGTAATAGTAAGGACTGTACTCTCCATTTCTGACCGAAGCATCAGTCCTGCCAGGTCATTTCCACTTTGTAAGAGTTTATACCGAAACTGACCCTTCAGGCCATCGTAAATCACAAACTGAGTTCCAACTCCGGCACTGAAACCGGTTGATGTCACCCCATCATATTTGATAGAACCCGGTTGTCCCTGCCCTCCATCCTGACTTAAAATATTCCCAAAAAACGAACCGGGTGTTAATTCAAGGTCAGTATAGGAACCGGTCAAGTCACTGTTGACAGAAAACGTGGGCAGCTGACCCGCATTACCACGTGTGGCAAGATTTTTGGCTATCTCCTGTTCAATACTGCTAATCTGTACACGGTGATTGTGTTCCAGTGCGGCTTCAATAGCTCTGCTCAAATTTAAGCTGTCTTGTGCTTGTGCCAGGTCTGCTGTGAACAACAGTAAGGCTGCAATTACGATATATTTCATATTGTACTCCGTTTATGATGTTCTTTAAGCTGTACCGCCGGCTCGATGCTTTCGGGTGATGCATCTTCTTTCCCTGCCAGATGAGTCAATCTTAGCTTCAGCTGATTCCAAATAACCAGGAATGCCGGTGTAAGGGTAAGTGAAATGAGCAGCCCGAAAATTAAGCCGTATGCAATGGCAATAGCCGGCGGCTGCAAAAATGCAGATGCCAGTCCTCCCATAAATATCATCGGGATCAGTCCGGCAACTGTACTGAGTGTGGTAAGCAAAATGGGCCTGAATCGTGACTGAACGGCATCCCTAAGTGCTTCTTCAAAGTTCATGTCTGCCTTCAGGTTGTCGTTAAATGCCGTGATCAGCACCAGCATGTTGTTGATCAGAATACCGACAAGGGCAATCATACCGATTACCGAAAAGTTGTTCATCGTTACGCCATGTATCATATGCCCGATTACCACACCCACAAAGGCGAACGGCAGCGATAAGAGCACAATGAATGTTTGTGAAAATGACTGAAAATTGATAATGATCAGTGCCAGCATCAGTGCAATGATGACCGGTGCAACACTTTGCATCGCATCAGTTACCTGACCGGCCTCGCGGTTCTGTCCTTCAATGAAAAACTGAACACCGGGATACTCCTGCCGGATTTCGGGAATCACATTCGTCTCAATATCCGTAAGGATAGCGGGAGCCGACAGTGAGGGATCGGCCATATCGGCGTCTACTCGTATGGTTCTTCGTCCGTTAATTCGGCTAACTTCGAGACTTGCACTGGTGGGGTAAATGTCCGCTATATCTCCCAGTCGATAAATTCCCTGGGCGGTTCGAATATTCATCTGAACCAGGTTATCATAGTCAGTCCGGTTACTCTCATCAAATCGAATCCAGACGCGGACATCGTCCCGGTTTCGCTGCAGATTCTGTACTTCCAGCCCAAAATAGGCATTCCTGATCTGGGCCATGACTTCCTGAAGAGTCAGGCCGAGCTGTTCGCCGAGCTTGTTTAGTTCGATATGAAGCTCCGGGTTTCCTCGCTGATCCGTATCGGCGACATCCACCAGATCATCCCGCTTTTCGAGTTCTGATTTCAACCTGGCTGCTGCCTGCTGCAGTTGGTTTAAATCCTCTCCGGAAACTGATATATCCACCGGAAGCCCGCCAAACCGCTGTTCGGCAGTTGCTCCCATAAACCGGACGTAACGGGCATCCGCAATCTCCCCGGCTGCTTCCCTGAACCGGTCGTTCAGTTCAAAGGCTGGTATTCCGCGCTGCTCCCCTCCCATCATGATCACCCGCAGCTGTCCCTGATGAGAATTTGGCCCCATCAGCCGCTCTACATTTCTAACAACGGGCTGTCCGTCTTTGCGTTCTGCCGTTAAATCTTCATTAACCTGCCACACAGCTTTTTCAATTTCCATCAGCCGCAGGTTTGACGTATCCGCCGGTGTACCCGGCTCAAGTTCAATCCGTATCAGCTGAATGTCATCATCCAGATAGGGGAAAAAAGTAAGGGGCAGCGTACCTGTTCTCAGAAGTGTAGCTGAAGCGATAAGTAACAAGAGAAATACACCTACATTCAACCATCTCCATCGGTGTGAAGCCAGTTCTGTGAATGGCATGAACCAGCGGTCTCGAAATGTAATGAGACTCTGGGTAAAAAATAGTTCGAAGCGTGTTTGACGGTTCTCTTTACTTAACACTTTCGAATGAGTCATTTTTGCCGGTAAAAAGAGAAATGTCACAATTAAAGCGGCCAGCAGTGAGGCGATTACCACAAATGAGACTTCCGAAAAGAATGCACCGGGTTTACCGGGCAGAAAGAAAAAGATGCTGAATGCCACAGCGGTTGTCATCAGGGATATGGTCATCGGTGCTGCAACTTCAGCGGCTCCGTCGCGTGCGGCGGCAATCGGACGTTTTCCAAACTCCGCATAGTGACGGTAGATATTTTCTGCCACTACCACACCGGTATCCACCAGCATACCGAGAACCAGGATAAAACCGAATATGGAGACAACATTGATCGTCAGGTCATACCCCATCATGGCAAAAATAAAGGCTCCCAAAAGTGATAACGGAATCGTCAGCGATACCCAGAATGCAATACGTTTGTCCAGAAACAGGGTTAATATCAGCAGAACCAGGATTAACCCGGCAAGGCCATTCTCCCAGAGCGAAGCTGCACGTTCATTTACAAATTCAGAGATATCCTCCACAATCGTCAACTCCACTCCGTCGTGACTGCTGTTAAAATCTCCGACAAACTCCTTCACATACTCAGCTGTGGCAACCAGGTCTTCATCATTGGTGGTAAGCACCTGTATGACTACGGATTCAGATCCGTTCAGGTAGCGATTCACCGGCTTGTCATCAAACACTTCACGGACATCTGCTATATCTTTCAAAACAACCCGGCCACCGGACTCACCGGACCTGATCAGTATTTCTCCCATCTCCAGCGCTTTTTTACTCTGATTGCGGGCACGGATCTGCCAGTTTGCCCGGTCGAGCTTGAGTTCACCTCCGGTCATATCGATATTTGTTTTCTGTATCGCATCTGCTACTTCACGGTAGGACAGGCCGTAGCGATCCATTTGTGAATCATTCAGCTCAATGACAATTTCTTCATTGCTAAAACCGAACAGGTTTACATTTGATATTCCTCTCTCAATCATAAATTCATCCCGAATCTGACGGGCAAAATCTTTTTTCTGCTGAAGTGGAAGCTCCCCGGTTAATGCAATGGAAATGGTGGGATTGAGCATCTCCTGTTTATAGACCACAGGCCGGTCCATCCGCTCAGGAAAATCACTTATACGATTTACGGCATTTTCTACCTCAACCAGAACTTCGTTAATATCGGCACTCTCAAGCAGTTCAACAGTAATGCGTCCGTTGTTCTCCCTTGCTGTTGAGGTAAACCGGTCCATCCCGGTGATTCCCCTCAGGTTTTCCTCAATACGGGTAATTGCACTCTCCTCTATCTCAAGCGGTGAGGCTCCGCGATAGATCACGTCCACATAGATCTCTTTCGGTTTTTCAGAAGGGTCGAGCGTGTAACGAACCTGGCTAAAGCTGATGACTCCAACAATAAGAGTCAGCAAAAGGCCTAGGTTTACCATTGTGGGGTATCGAACAAAAAATTGAATTAAACTCTTCATCTGCGTTCCTCCCCAATCATTTGTCCGGCCATCGCCCGGCCCGCATCACGTAAAATAGTGACCTCACCATCAAGGCCTGTAACTTTCACGGTTTGATGACCGACATCCACCACATTGACAGGCACTTGCCTGATGACTCCTTCAACTACAGCGTAAACGTAGCCATTACGCAAGAGTGCCGTTTTTGGAATTTCTGTAATTTGAAGTGAATCGCCGGCAATCATCGCTCCTTCAAGAAACATACCCTCACGAATGTTGTGCCCTTCAACCTCAAGGTAGATCTCTACTGCCTGCGACCGGGCATCAACCGAAGGATTCATCCGTACCACCCTGCCAGTCCACCGGCCGGATTTTTGCTGATCTGTAAACTCAGCGGTGTCACCGATTTCAATATGATTCAAATCACTTTGCCGAACGGAAACTGTCAACAGATAGCGATCCGGATCTACAAAAGTGCCGGCATGAAACTGAGGTCCCACACTCTGTCCCGGCTCAGCCTTTGCGGCTGACAAAGTACCGCTGAAAGGCGCCCTGACTGAAAATTTATCCAGGCGATCTTCCGCACTCTTAATTTGATAATACCGGTCGTAGATGCCTCTTGAGGTCAGAAACCGATCCATCGCCGGATGGTCAAAATCGGGTATTACGGGGAGTGCCTCTTCAGGATGCAATGAATCGTACCACTTTTCATAAAGATCCATCCGCTCCGGGTAATCTAACTTGATATCGGGTAAAAGTGAGGCCGCCAATGTCTGAAAGTTGCTTCGTGATGAGTAGAGCTGAAGTCGTGCTTCCCTGTCATCAATCTGAAATAACACCTCACCTTTTTCAAAATTGACACCCTCTCGAAACGGTTTATTGCCTGCAACTATCTTGCCCTGCACTTCCGGAAACAGTTCCAGACGGTTTTCCGCCCGCACCCTTCCCTGGACATCCACCGTTTTCTGCATTGAGGTGGATCGGACAGTAACAGTTTCCGGCACCTCTTGAAACAGAGTCTTCGTCGTCTCTTGGGTCTTATATTCCTCTTCACCCTGAAGTTGATACAGAATGATGCCACCGGTGATAAAAATCAATGCGTGAATGGCAGCCGTTAAAATCAGAAATCGTATGCTTTTTTTACTCTTTTTCATTTTGTCTCATTTTTATTGTGTTCCCATCGTATGAAATGCCATCGATTTTATCTCTCAGGAGTTGATTTTCTTTATCTGAAAATGGCTCTGTGGTTTTGAAAATAATTCCACCATTCTCATTCACCAGCCATGCCATAATTGTATATGGCTTATCATGAATACGGCCTGTAATCTCTCCGTCTGAATCCTGTAAAACCGGAAAGCTCTTGTTATTCAATCTGGAACGAAATACTCTATCTACAAGTGGCCCTGTTCTAACAGGCTCTACAACAAGCACACCTTTGATCGACTCACTTTTAAATTCATTCAGACTCTCAAAAAATCGGGTCACATGATCCATCAACAATTCTGCCTCACTGCGTGAATCAGGTTTTGGCAGAAAAAAGAGAATCAGTGGCTTATCTTCTGGTGGTTCAAACATCACCCTTTCTTTGTACTGATTTTCGCCGGTAAGATGTAAGACCATATCTCTTTCTATCTCAAAATCGATTGCCTGACCGCATATATTTTTGGAGCCAAAAGCCGCAATCAGAAACCCTGTAAGAAGAATTATTTTCATTTGTCGTGTAACTGGAATTAAATAAGAAGCCGTTGTCAGGCAATTTGTTAAACTCTTTGGGAGACACCTTGAATAAGGTTATTCCAAATGACTCACTGTATCGACCCTGTTTACATATTATGGACATTAATCTTATAGTTCAACCATATGGTTGAACTATTTAATTGTTTGCTGATTCCTGTCAGGATCTTTCCGTTACTTGTTAAATAACAAGTAATTAGAATTAATTCTAAATTGTATGTAAGTACATTATTTCCCCGTAGCCAAACATTTAATTCAACCATATGGTTAAAACTTGTGCGCAAAAATTGTATTTTGAAACAAAATTGATTCAACTACTAATCACTGATAAAGAAATGAAGGACGAACATCAGTCTTCTACGGAATTAAAAATTTTTGAAGCAGCAAGGGAAATCTTTCAAAGCAAAGGGCTTGAAGGAGCCAGGATGCAGGAGATAGCGGATAAGGCAGAGATCAACAAGTCGATGCTTCATTACTATTATCGATCCAAAGAAAAGCTTTTTGAAAAAGTGTACCAGCTCTCAATTGTTAAACTAATTCCAGAAATCGCCGGTTTATTAAATGAAGAGATGCCTCTTGAAGCAAAACTTCGGAATTTCGCAATGAAGTATCTTGAATTGATTAAACGAAATCCGGATATCCCACTTTTTATACTGCATGAGATGAACAAGAACCCCGGCAGAATGAAAACTTTTATGCTTCATGAAGTTGGCAAAAAGATTCAGCCTTTTCTGAACCAAATTCAGGAAGAAAAAGAGAAAGGAAATACCGTTGATCTGCCGGCAGAACAGATTATGGCCAATATTATGTCGCTGCTCATATTTCCATTTATAGCCAGACCGGTTTTTCAGGTTATCCTAAACAAAGATGATTCTGAGTTCGAACTGTTTATAGATGAAAGAATGAACTATCTCCCAGATTATTTGGTGAGCATTACTTTGAATAAGGAGAAATGATATTTTAAGTCATATAGCGATTTTGTTTTATGTCATTATTAGTTACCAGAAATTTGTTGGGTTGTTTTATAATTTCGGCAAATAACCAGCAAATCAAGCGGACGCGTTTGCGGTTAGTTACTTACATTCAATTACTTAGCCATGCCGCTTATTTGCAAAGCCGTTATTTGCCTACCCTCTTCTAAAATTTCGATGTAAAACCACATTTTATTTATCAGTTGCAGATTATACGCCATTGACGTACTTTTCTAAAAAAGCAAACGTTACTGAATGGAATTCTTTGAAACTCCTGTTTTTACGAAACTAATTCAGAAGCTGATCAACGATGAAGAATATCACTTGCTTCAATTACAACTGTCGGTCCGGCCAGAATCCGGTGATATTATCAAAGGAAGCGGTGGAATCCGAAAGCTGAGATGGGCCGGGTCAGGTCGCGGAAAACGGGGTGGCATTCGGGTGATTTATTATTACTTCACCGAGGATGAACAAATTTATATGCTTTATGCATATCCAAAGAGCAAAAAAGATTATCTCACTGCAGATCAATTGAAGCAACTGAAACAACTGGTTGAGGAACAACTGTTATGAATGATGAAATGTTTGATGAATTACTCGAAAGCGTGAAGCAGGCCGGAGATATTCGGAAAGGCAAACGTAAACCATCCAGGTACACTGTGATTGAAGAACCTGATGTTGCAGCGATTCGGGAAAAGTATGATATGACCCAGCAGGAATTCTCTTCCCTGCTTGGAATCAGTGTTGGTACTCTTCGAAACTGGGAACAAGGAAGGCGTAAACCTCAGGGTCCGGCCAAAGTACTTCTGAAGATTGCAGAGAAGAGGCCAAAAGCAATTTTGGAGTCTTTGTCGTAAACTGTTTGTCAAATAATCGAGTAGGCGGCTCCGCCCAAAATTGAGCGGAGTGCGCCTCTCACACCACCGTACATACGGGTCGCGTATACGGCGGTTCACCAACCATCACCTCAACCGCTCTTTTCACC
>PXBU01000299.1 GCA_003566795.1 Puniceicoccaceae bacterium
TCACCGCAGCTTCGCTGCCTCTGATTTATCAATTTGGACCGGTTCCGGTGCTGATTGGCGTGACGCTGCTGATGTGCGGATGGCTCGCGTTCGGTCTTTGGCAATTCAGGCCGAAGACAGTCTAAAGGACGAGTTTCTAGGTCTGCCTGAATGATTTGCGCAAGCGGCTCGATATTGATTAGGTTAAGCCGTAGTTTCACTTTGGGCCATACAGCGGGAATTAAACTCCCTGCCTGGACCGCCGCCGCACCGCGACCAATCCGGATAGAGCACTGAGCAATAAAAGCACGGTCGCAGGCTCGGGAATGACATTGGCGTCGATAAAAGCCTGAATGTCGTCACTGTAGTTCCCGAGATAGGCCGCTCCGAAAATCTCGTCAGCTCCACTGGTCCCAACGAACCAGTTGACGCCGACAATGGTTAAGCCACCTTCCCCATTTTCGACAAAAAGCGGGGCACCGGAATCACCAGTTTCCAGCATTGCTTCAAACTCGACTCCGTCAGGGCCGTCAAAGGTGGCCTCAATTGAGGCTCCCGTCGCCCCGGCAGCGGTTCGCGAAGCAAAATTATCCAGCACATTACGCCCAACCGCCATGTTTTGGCTGGCTGGGAAGCTGGTAGGGGATCTTCCAAAAGCGTAGGCTTCTGCGTTCGCATAGGGAGAATTTTGAAAGCTATTCGGTCCACCGCCTGGTCCAGTGTTGATCGTTTCTGTAGCGAAATTATAGAAAGTGAAACTTGAGGGAAGGGCGGCGTCCAGGGTGCCGACGAAAATATCGGTGTCACCGATTCGCTGTCGGTTGGAAGTGATCTCGCGGGTCACGCTGAAACCGCTGGGGTCATTCCCCGCGTAGAAAGTCATGGAAGAGCCCACTCCGGGCGAAAAGTGGTTAGCGGTGATATAGACGTTTTCACTGATCATTGTGGCCCAGCGTCCGTTGTGAGCAACCCCGGAGAGGTCGAACTGACTCGCAATAAAACTGCTGTCATTGGCAAAGCGGTCGTTGGTCAGGGCATCAAAATTAACAATCTGAATTGCCGATAGCGAGTGGAGGCCCGCCACCAGCAAGATAGCAATGCGAATGCGGCTTACGATGACTGTAAACATGCTTTGACGCTAAGATTTTTCTACTGCATCGACAAGTTTTTTGAGCACTTTTCAGGTTTTTTTATATTTATTTCAATCAGTGTCGGTTCGAAATGGGTTCCCCATTCCGCTACAACGATTGAAGCAAATGATTTGCAAGAACACTGGAGCGGGACGCATCTGGCAGATTGCATGTTTGTGAGAACCACTATCGCCCGCCGCCCGGATTGGGGACCGGCTTCAGCTTGAAATCCCGGAAGGCAACGCCCCGGACGAAGTCACCACCCTTGCGGTTGAAGGTCAGGAGGTTTTCGCCCGCTTGCAATTCGACTGTGACCGGTGCGGTGTGCTCCCACATGCCCACGGTAAAGGGCAGGTCGATTTCAATTTCATCGGCTCCATTAGCCGAGACCCGCAGGGTTTGCCGCCAGGTCGGGGTGACCACGCGAGCGGTCAACTCGTATTGCCCGGCTGCGGGAGCATCGAAGGTATACTCGAACGCGTGCCCGCTGGCATTGCGTCCATGGTGGAGCTGCTGACCGCCCAGTACACTATCGTGAAATTGGATATACCGGGTGCTGCGGGTGGGACTGCTGGTGGCTGCGGCGGGAATATGAATTGCACCGGTAAAGTCCCTGTGGATGCGTCGTTCTTCCTCGCTCAGGACTACTTGGGTGATTTCGATGGCCTCCCTGGTGTCGCTGGCTTCGGCGATGTCTTCACCAACCGCGTCGAGTGCCCGGAGGTCCGCAGCCTCAATCAGTGCACGCTGCGTGTAGAGTGAGATGGCGTTCCAGAGTTCGAGCGTTCTTTGGCCGCGACCGCTGGCGAACCCGTATTCGCGACGCTCACCTATCACATCACCGATCCACTGGGCCCGCTTGACTTGCAGATAGTGCTCGCCCGTCGCGCGGGCTCGGGTGCTGGCCTCAAAGTTTTCACAGCGGTCGTAGGGGAGTCGGGTCCAGCCATTACCCCAGGCGGGCCCCAGCATCGGCACCCAGCCGTCGGGCGTCCAGCGAGCGAGTGCGCCATGAGCGCGCGAGGGGCGCGCTATGGTCGGCACACCGAAGGAGCGCAGGACGAATCGACCGATAAAGGCGCGGCGCCCGCAGATACCGGCATTCATCAGAATGTTTTGAAAGAAATGCAGGTGATCCTGATCGTATCTCACATTTTGCGAGCCATAAGGAACATCGCTCCGAACGATGGCAACGTAGCGCCAGCGTTGATCATTGGTAGTCACATGATCGGGGCGGAAGTTACGCATCATTTCCCGGCCCCAGGTGAGGATCTTATCCGGTTCTTCGCCATCCACCACAAACCGATAGGCCCAGGCACTGTGGGTGTCGAAGCCAGGGTCCAGCTCTTGATGGAAATAGGCTTCCTCGAAGTGGAGGTAGCGATTGACTGGATCTACGTATTTCGGCGCGTCTTTTTCCACTTTGATGTTGCGGAGTGCGCGGGGCGTCGCGTGCTCGAGGGCAATGCCAACGGCAAAGCGTTGCAGGGCACCTTCAGCCGCGTGTTCGCTGACGTTTTGGATGTCTGTGTAGATCTGCATGGCTCGACCGTAGTTGCCGTCCTTGGCACCGTCCGCCACCAGCATTTGAAGCATCAGGTCGGTATCGGCCAACAAGTTGTCGACCAGCTGGTGATGTGCCTCACTTTGCTGAGCGAATTTCGCGAGTCCCTTGGGCGTAGCTTCGTGGACAACGATAAATTTCGCAAGCAGCGGGTCGAGCGCATCACTGCTGAGTGCAGACTCGACTCCGAGATCCATCACCGCTCGGAGGGTGGCTGCCTGGGCTTGTTCCAGAGCCTTGCGAGCTTCTTCACGCGCTTTATCCATGGCGGGTTTTTCCTGCTTGAGCTGCTCGTAGTTAGCGGTGCGCTCGAGGAGTGCTTGCTGTCCGTCCCTTAGATTTTGCTCTGCAGCGGCCAGTTCCTGCTTGGCCGCTTCCCGCTCGGAATCCGTGCCCGCGTTCTCAATCTTTTCTTTGGCCCGCCTGATATTTTGCTCGGCATTTCCGATCCAGTGCCCCCGGGCGTGCCCCACCAATCCATGGGCACGCCGGTATTCGGCCAGGCGCGCATCTGCTTCCTTCAACGGTTTGAAGGCATCCAACTCTGCCTGGCGTGCCGCGTGATAGTCGGCCTCGCGGGTCTGGTCGATCTGCGGCAAGCGCTCGATTATTTGCGTCTGCAGGTTGTGGTGTTTCTCCTCGTAGGCTTGTTTAAGTTGCTCACCCTTTGCGGTTAATGCAGCCGTAGTCTGGGGTGCCAGGCTGCCCAAAGCCAGGGCCAGCGCGAGCGAGGCACCAAAAGAGGAGATTTTTAATTTAAGGGTTAGCATGATATTTGGGGATTATTTGTTGTTCCTCTGCTACCCAGTTCAAGTAGTTTGGTTCCCGTCATGGTGCAGCTTTATTAGAAAAGGACTGGCAGCCATTATTCCGGCAAGACCAGCGCAATTTGCACCCCTGGTCCATGCACGCCCTCAATGAGGATTCCCTCGACGTCGGCGGTTTTGGAGGGGCCTGTCGCGAAGATGACCGAGGGATCGTCGCCGAAGCCCTGGATGGCCTCACCGATGGTGGCGACAATATCCGACTGATGGAGCACCGCGATATGGATCCATGGCGCGAGGGCCGCGAGCCGGGCGGAGGTGACGCAGTCTTTGAGCACAAGCGTGCCGCTCTCGGCGATGGCAGCACTGGCCCGGGTGATACCGAAGCTGTATTCGTTGATTTTATTTTCGTCGAAATCAGTCTCCACTCGAATGCCATCCCAGCCTTGAAAATGCCCGGCCAGTGCCGGATCACAGTAGCCAAAAGTGCCGCCTTGCTCTTTTAAGAATTGCGCGAGCGCTTCAATGGAGTCGAAAAACTTACCGCTGGCAGCGCACAGCTTATCGGCAAACTGGGCTGGCAGGCTTTCGAACTGGCCGGAGGCCGTGCAGACGATCAGTGAATCATCCCACTCAGGCCTGGCCGTCTTTTCGGGGAGGGGTGCGAGTGCCGCGCGAATGGCGGAGAAGATTTGTTCTCGATCGGACATAAGCTAAAGATTATTTTCTGTTCTTAAACCACTTGCGGAACTCGCCGCCTTGGAACTTGGGTAGTTTGCGGGCCGCCTGCCAGGCCTTGGCGGAGGGGTTGGGGATCATCTCGGTGGGGATGTAATTCATGGTATGCCCCATCGAGAGGGCCGTCTTCCACATGGCGGGCTGCGAGCAGAGCGTGGCCCACATGCCGAGGTTGGGGGTGCCCTTCATGGCATCTTTCGCGCCCTCGCGCTTGGCTTTGTCGCGCAGTCGCAGCAGCAGGTCGGGGATGGGGATATCGACTGGGCAGACTTCGTTGCAGGCGCCGCAGAGGCTGGACGCCTTGGGGAGGTCGGCCAGTTCGGGAAAGCGGTTGCCAGCCAGCAGCGGGCTGAGCACGGCACCCACTGGTCCGGGGTAAACACTGCGGTAAGCGTGACCACCGGATTGACGATAAATCGGACAGACGTTCAGGCAGGCACCGCAGCGGATGCAGCGCAGGATCTCACGGCAGTCGCTGGCGAGCACCTCGGTGCGCCGGTTATCTACAAAGACAACATGCATCTCCTCCGGGCCATGTGGTTGGCCTTCGACACGCGGCCCGCCGATGAATTGATTGTAGACTGTGAGTTGCTGGCCGGTGCCCGAGCGTCCAATCAAATTGATAAAAAGCCCGAGATCACGATCGGTGGGCACCAGCTTTTCGATACCGACCACCGCGATGTGCACCCGGTTGGCAGCCATGCAGAAGCGGGCGTTGCCTTCATTGGTCACCAGCACGATGCGGCCCGATTCGGCTGAGACGAAGTTGGCCCCCGTCAGTCCGACATCGGCATCCAGGTATTTCTGGCGCAGGTAGGCGCGGGCGCGGCGCGTGATGGTCTCCGGGTCGTCGTTGTAATCGCCCAGCCCCTTGCGCTCAAAACTCTCGGCGATACCCCGGCGGTTTTTATGCACGATTGGGGTGACGATATGGGAGGGGTGATCGCCATCGATTTGCAGGATAAATTCACCCAGATCAGTCTCGACCACCTCCTTGCCATGCCTTTCCAGGTAGTCGAGCAGGTGGATTTCCTCGGTGACCATGCTCTTTGACTTCACCATGCGCTGGGAGCCTGTTTCGTTCATGATACGCAGTACGGTCGCGTTGACCGCTGCGTCGTCCGTGGCGAAGTGAACTTTGACGCCATTCTTTTGGAAAGCCGCTTCGGCCTGTTCCAAATATTGATCCAAGTGCTCCAGCGTGTGCTGCTTGATCTGCCCGGCGACCTGGCGGAGTTTATCCGAATCAGGGTAGTCGCGCTCCAGCGCGGCGTAGCGACGCTCCGACTTGAGCTTGGCCCCCATGAAGTTGGCCTGATGCACCTCGGGGTCGAGGTCGCGGGCGACACGGTCAATTTGCTGGTGGGTTTTCATGTGCTGCTATAGGCTGCGTGAAATCTACGGGTTCAAGGGAATTTATTAGGATGATACCTGTGAGATGCGAGTTCGAGTCATTTCAAATCAAATCAGCATTTCTGAGTGCGTCACGCAGGAGCTGCGCTACGTGCAAGCGCTTAAACGGCATGCCCTGTTTATCCATCATGCCGCCGATGTGCATCATGCAACCCATGTCGGCGGCGGCGATGAGATCCGGCTGGCAGGCGGTGAGTTTTTCGATCTTCAGCGTGCCCATGCTTTTGGAAATGTTGGGGAAGCTGACGGCGAAGGTGCCGCCGAAGCCGCAGCATTGCTCATTCTCCTCAATTGACTCAATGGTCAGTCCCTCGATGGATCCGAGTAGGGTGCTAATGGCTTCAGAGCTGTTTGAGCCGCGCAGGTGACAACTGCGGTGCACGGTGATGGTGGCATCGTATTTACCCGGCCATTCTTTAATGCCAAGCCCGTTGACGATGTAGTCCATTAATTCCCAGGTGCGATTCGCGAGTGCATTGATTTGCGGCAGGTCCTCCTCCTTTTCAAATTCGAGCGGGGCACCGTGAAAGACCATCGCCGCGCAGGAACCGGAGGGCACAATGATGGGCTTGTCGCCGGCAAAAACCTTGGCGGTGTGCCGGACGACTTTGCGCGAGCTCGCCCAATCACCGGCATTGAAGGCCGGCTGGCCGCAGCAAGTCTGCCCATCGGGCAGCTCGATGTCGCAGCCAAGATACTCCAGTATCTCAACCGTTGCCCGTGGGACATCTGCGTAAAAGGCGTCGCAGAGGCAGGTCGTCATCAATTGAACGGATTTACTGGTCGGGCGTTCGGGTGGGGTGTGCAGCAGGCTCATTTCAATTCTATTATTAGCATTAAACGTCAAAATCTAATCGGCCACCGTTACATCACAACCCTGCGAAATCAATTTGCGAATCACATTGGGCTCGGCGGCATTGTCGGTAATGATATGGGTGAGTTGATGGATCCCCGCGAAAAAATACTCGGAGCGCTGCATCAACTTGGTGGAGTCGACCAGCAAAATGACCTCTTCGGCCATCTCAACCAGGTGTTCCTTGAAAATAGCCTGTTCTTCAAAACCTTCGGCTGCACCCTGGTCGGGATCGAGCCCAATGCTGGAAACAAACGCGCAGTTGATGTTGTGGCGACGTAGGAAGTGGTGGCTATCTCCCCCAATAAAAGTCTGGGTTTTGGGGTGGTAGCGCCCGCCGGTGCAAATGAGTTCCGTCTGCTGGTGGGCGATCAATTGGTCGATCACCGCGTAGGCGTTGGTCAAGACACGGTAGGGCAGGTCTGGCAGCGCGCAGACCAGCTCGAAGACGGTGGTGCTGCTGTCGAAGGCGTAGGTGCGGCCGGGTTGAATCCACTCGATGGCTGCCCGCGCGATCGCCAGCTTCTTGTCAACGTTGATCGAGCGCCGCTCCGAGAAGGATTGCAGCTTGGGTCGCCCATTCAAACTGCTGGCTCCGCCGTGAATGCGGTTGAGTTGTCCATTCTCTGCCAGCACCTGCAGGTCGCGCCGGATGGTTTCGTCCGTCACCTGAAACTCCTCTGCCAGATCAACGGTTCGGGCAGTGCCGCGTTCTTCCAGCAAAATAAGGATTTGCTGTTTTCGTTCAGGGGCTAACATAGAGCATAAAATCTGGACTATTTTGGGTTTATGCAAGAAATATGTTGACTTTAGGGGCTAAAAGTGGACTTTTTGGCGCAGAAATCCAAATTTAACACGAATGGCTGCTGCGAACCTAACCCCTGTGAATCGAGCCCAGATCGCCCACCTTGTGCGCGAGAGTCTGCGGCGTCACGCGCAAACCAACGGGACCACCTCCAAGTCTCAGGGACCCAATCCGCTGGTGGTGAATATCAGTGCCCGCCACTGTCACCTCTCCCAGAAGTCGGTCGAAATCCTGTTCGGCAAGGGGCACCAACTTACTCCCAAAAAGTGGTTGTATCAGGAGGGGCAATACGCTGCCGAGGAGTCGGTTACTTTAATTGGTCCCCGTAGTCGCGTGATTTCGAATCTCCGCATCCTGGGTCCCTGTCGTGATTTTGATCAGGTGGAGCTGGCCTCGACGGACGCCATTTCGCTGGGCTTCAAGATTCCGGTGCGTAATTCCGGCAACATTGCGGGCACCCCTGGCTGCATGCTGATGGGGCCGGCTGGTTTCCTGGAAATGAATGAGGGAGTCATCCGTGCCGCACCGCATGTGCACATGGCACCGGAGGATGCGGCCTACTATGGCGTCGAGAATAAGACTTTCATGAAGTTGAGAGTCGGCGGCGAACTGGGAATGACTTTTGACCGCATATTTGTGCGCGTCGATCCCTCCTTTAAACTGGAAGTGCACATCGACACCGACGAGGGCAACGCTTGCGGCTTTGCACCGGACGTGCCCTGCGAACTCATCAAGTGAGAATTCTACAACTTTCAACTCTGAAAATTTCAGATCCACCCAACATTAACAACAACCCACACATAACATGAGTGAATCCATTGGATTAATCGAAACAAAAGGTCTCACTGGCTCGATCGAAGCCAGCGATGCCATGGCGAAGGCTGCGTCTGTCAGCCTGGTCAAACAAGTCTCCATCGGCGGCGGTTTTTTGACCGTTATCGTCAAAGGAGATGTTGGCAGCGTCAAGGCCGCTGTCGAAGCCGGGGCGGAAGCCGCGAACAATGTCGGCGAGCTCGTCGCCTCTCACGTCATCGCGCGTCCGCACGACGACCTTCTCAA
>PXBU01000455.1 GCA_003566795.1 Puniceicoccaceae bacterium
ATCGTAGAAAGCGATAACGAGGGCGTTAAACACCAGGTTACCGACAGCGAGTGGCAGCAGTATCTTCCAGCCGAGCGACATCACCTGATCGTAGCGGAAGCGCGGCAGCGTCCAGCGAATCCAGATGAAGAAGAAGATCATAAAGAAGACCTTGGCCATGAACCAGCCGATCGAAAGGAGGGTGCCGATCAGGCCGGAGCCCCAGGGGTCGGCGACCCAGGGCAGGAAGTTCCAGCCGCCGAGGAAGAGCAGGACGAAGACAGCCGAGCCCATGATCACGTGGGCGTATTCCGCGACAAAGAAGATGCCGAACTTGAAACTACCGTATTCGGTATGGAAACCGCCCACCAGATCGGTCTCCGACTCGGCCATATCAAAGGGCAGACGGTTGGTCTCAGCGAAGAGCGCGACCAGGAAGATGAGTGCGGAGATCGGCTGCCACAGCACCAGCCAGGCCCCCTGCTGGGACTGCACCACGCCGAAGAGGCTCATGCCATATTCCGAACCCGGCGCGGCGGCCCACATGAAGACCGGGAGCAGGGAGAGGCCCATCGCCAGCTCGTAGGAAATCATCTGCGCGGAAGCCCGGATACCCCCCAGGAAGGGATACTTGGAGTTGGAGGCCCAGCCGCCGAGCACGATGCCATAGACGCTGAGTGAGGACACCGCCAGGATGAAGAGCATGCCCAGGTCGATATTGGCCAGCACCAGCGGTTGCGTCACACCATCGGCATCCACATAGCGTCCAAAAGGCAGCACCACCATAGTGGTGAGTGCCGGCACAAGCGCAATCAGCGGAGCCAGGTAGTAATAGCCGACCTTCACGTGACCAGGCGTGATCTCCTCCTTGAAGAGGAACTTCAACCCGTCGGCAGCCGGCTGGAAGAGGCCGAGGCCGGTCATCAAATTACCCAAAACCGGAATATGGCCGAGCAAAGGGAGCCGGGTGCGGTTCGGACCGACGCGGCCCTGAATCCAGGCGGAGATCTTGCGTTCGGCGAGCACGGCATAGCCGCACAGGGTCATGAAAACAATAATCACCCCGAGCGCGTAGACGATCGGCAGTAGAACCGGAGAAGATGCTTGGAGGAATTCCATGACAAGTTAGCCCTCGCTAGCTGCCGCCGCAGCTTGCGTCTCCTTCCACGCATCCGGATCGTATTTTAAATTTTTGGTTTCCACGAAAGGTAGTTCCCGCAAGGAGCCAGGCTCGAGCGGCAGACCCTGTTCACCAATTCCGCGCCAGGTCTGAGTCGTTTCGATATGCTCGACCTGGTTGGCGATGCGTTCCCAAACCATGTCCAGCGTGACAGGTGCTGGTTTCTCATCCGCCAGCGGGGCCGCGATTTTTTCCAGCACCTGATAGTCCGGCAGGATGCCGGAGGGTCCGGGGATGGCGGCCTTGAATTTTTGGAGGCGGAAGTTTTGGTTGATGAAAGACCCGTCTTTTTCGAAGACCATCAGCGAGGGGAGGACAATGTCGGCCTCCTTGGCCGTCTCATTGGTATGGGTGCCGACGTAGATGAGCTTCACTTTAGCCAGCAATTCGGGTGCGATGCCGAGCGTGGTGACATCTTCATTGACCACCAGCAAGGTCTTGACGGCACCGGAGTGGATATCACGCGCGAGTGAGCTCAGATCCGCGGCAGGGAGTTGATAAATGAGTCCCGTCACCAGTGCCCCGCGCAGGTTGGGCGTGCGGTCTTCGGACAGCAGCAATCCGTCACCCTCGCCATCGTGGCTGACCAGAGAAACTTTGGTAGCGCAGCGCTCGGCAATCGTTTTGTAGTAGAACTGTTCCTCGACCGAGCTGTGAGCCGATGCCACCATCGCGACATCGCCTCCCCGCAGCAGATCGACGGCGGCGGCAGCCACTTGGTCGACCGGCTGGTGCACCCCGCCGATGGTGTATTGGGTCAAGCGGTCGTCGGACTCGACGGTCTTATACAGTGCGCGACCGGAGTCCGTCATCCAGGTATCATTGACTGCGTCGTTGCGCCGCGGCGTGATGCGGTAGATCTTACCCTCACGGCTCCAGATCTCGGTGTTGGCACCCACGCTGCTCTCGGTGCAAATGCTGTGGGTGCGCTTGAGAAACCAGACGCGCATCTTGAAGCGGAAGTCAGTGCTGGTCAGAGCGCCGACCGGGCAGATGTCGACGGTGTTGAGCGAGTAGTTATTCGCCAGCTCTTTGCCGGGGTAGCAGGTCAGAGTGGAATAGGTGCCACGGTCGACAAAGCCGAGCACATCATCGTCGGCGATTTCCTGGCTGAAGCGGACGCAACGGGAGCAGAGGATACAACGCTCATCGTCCAGCACGACACGCGGCCCCAGCCGGGTGCGCTTGGGCTTGACATTTTTGTCCTCAATGAAACGGCTGAAGCCGCGCCCGTGGTCGGCGGAAAACTCCTGCAAGCGACACTCCCCGGCCTGATCGCAGATCGGGCAATCCAGCGGGTGGTTAATCAGGAGAAATTCGGTGACCGCGTTACGCGACTCGACGACCACGTCCGAACTGGTGCGGATGTGCATGCCCGGCGCAGCATTGGTGGCGCAGCCGATGACCGGCTTCGGCATCCAGCCGATTTTTTGCTTACCATCGTCATCGAGCACAGCGTCGCCAGTCTCACGGTCCCGCATGGGCATGCCCATTTCGATCAGGCACATCCGGCAGTTGCCCGCGATGGAAAGTTTCGGGTGGTAGCAATAGTGTGGCACTTCCTTGCCCTTCCCCACCATCTTGACGGCCTCGATGATATTAGTGCCTTTGGGCACATCGACGTCTTGGCCATCAATGTTGATGGTGACGTTTTCAACTGTTCCGTTTTGGCTCATCGTTTAAATCAGTGTCGTCTCCTTGGCAGCTAGCTCGCCCGCTTTGCGGCGGGCGGCTTGCTCCCGAGCTTTTTCTACAAACTCGTCTTTGAACTTGGCAATAAAGCTTTGCACCGGCCAGGAAGCGGCCTCGCCGAAGGCACAGATGGTGCGCCCGGCAATTTGATCGGCAATCGAATTGAGCAGATCGGCATCCTCCTCGCGGGCGTTGCCCTCAATCATGCGCTGGGTGATCTTGCGCATCCAGGGCACCCCCTCGCGACAGGGAGTGCATTGGCCGCAGCTCTCGTGCGCATAGAAATAATTAATGTTGGCGAGGGCCTCGACCATGTCGGTGCTGTCATCCATCACAATGACTCCGCCCGAGCCGGACATCGACCCCACCGCCATCAGGCTGTCAAAATCCATCGGGATATCTTCGATGCCCCAGTCAAAATCAGTCCCGTTTTTCAGCTTGCCGGTGAAGCGCTCGTCTGCCCGCAGAATCTTGGAGGAAGAGCCGCCGGGAATGACGGCTTTGAGCTTACGTCCGGGCTTGAGCCCGCCGCAGACATCGTAGATTAGCTGGCCCAGCGTGATGGCCGCGCAGGGAAATTCATAGTAGCCGGGCTTCTGCACATGCCCGGACACGCACCAGATACGGGTGCCGGAATTACCGGGGGTGCCGATTTTCGCAAACTCCTTGCCACCCATCTCGATGATGTGCTTCACATCGCAGAGCGTCTCGACATTGTTGACAATGGTCGGGCACTGGTAGAGCCCCAGCGCTGCCGGGAAATAGGGCGGCTTGATGCGCGGGTTGGCGCGGAAGCCTTCGAGCGATTCGATCAGGCCGGTCTCCTCGCCACAGATGTAAGCACCCGCGCCCCGGTGCACAATGATATCGCAGGAGTAACCGGAGCCGAGGATGTTCTCACCCAGCAAGTTCTTTTCGCGGGCCTCTTCAATCGCCCGCTCCAGAATGCGATAGCCCTGGAAAAACTCGCCCCGGATGTAGATGAAGGCGAGCTTGGCCTGAATCGCGTAGGCCGAACACATCATACCCTCAATCAGTTGGTGCGGATCTTTATGGATGATCTGCCGGTCTTTGAAGGTGCCCGGCTCCGACTCGTCGGCGTTGCAGACGAGGTAGATCGGCTTGCCGGACTTGCGATCGAGAAACTTCCACTTCATTCCGGCGGGAAAGCCCGCGCCGCCGCGGCCACGCACACCGGAGTCCATCACCTCGGCGCAAATATCCTCCGGCTTCATGGTGACGGCTTGCTTCAACTGCTCGTAGCCGCCGTGCCGCAGGTAACAATCGATGTCGTTACTGTAGCCCGGCTCGTCGAGATGTTTGAAAATAAGCCTTTGTTCTTGGATCGCCATGATGGTTAAAAGTTGCCGGTTGAGCCTGGGACCTTAGGAATAAGTGATGCCCCCCGGGAGTTCACCGGACTTCATTTTGGCCGCCAGCTCGGAGGCCTTGTCCGGGTCGATGTCGTTGTATTGTTCCTCGCCGATCATCACCACCGGGCCATGGCCGCAGTCGGCGTGACACTCGACATATTCGAGCGTGAACTCGCCGTCCTCGCTGGTGTGCCCGACCTTACAGCTGAGCTCCTGCTCCAGGCGGCGGCAGGTCTGGTAAGCCCCTGCCAGCGCGCAAGGCAGCGTGCGGCAAACACGGACGTGGTGCTTGCCGACCGGTTCGGTGCGCAGCATCGGATAGAAAGTAACGATCTCCTGAATATTAATTGGCTCCAGCTCCAGGCGCGCTGCGATCCACTCGATGGCTTCATTCGAGAGGTAGCCCTGATCCTCCTGCACCAGGTGGCAGAGCGGCAGGGCGGCACTGCGCTGGGTCGGGTAGCGCGGCACCAGCTGGTCGATCTTTGCAATGGTTTCAGGTTTTAAATTCATTGGTTTCTTTTCTCCGAGCTCGAAGCTATCGATCACACTCCCCCATCACGAAGTCGAGCGACCCGAGGATCACAGTAATATCGGTCAAGTAGTGGCCGGGAATTAGCTTGTTGAGGATGCTGAGATTACAGAAAGACGGGCCGCGGATTTTCAGGCGGTAGGGCACGCCCCCACCCTTGGAAACAATGAAAAAGCCAAGGGCACCCTTGGGATTCTCCGCCTCGAAGTAAACTTCACCGGGCGGGATCTGCGGGCCCTCGGTCACAATCATGAAGTTTTGGATCAGCTCCTCCATGCTGGTGAGAATCTTGGCCTTGGGCGGTGCAAAAATCTTCTTGGCCTCCTCGGCGTAGTAAGGACCCTCGGGGAAACTGTCGATGACCTGCCGAACAATGGAAACGCTCTGGCGCACTTCCTCCGCGCGCATCAGGTAGCGGTCGTAGCAATCACCGGTGGTGCCGACCGGCACCTCGAAGTCATACTTTTCGTAACCAAGGTAGGGCTTGTCTTTGCGCAAGTCGAGGTCGACGCCGCAGGCGCGCAGATTCGGACCAGTGATGCCGTAAGCAATCGCATCTTCTTTGCTAATGATGCCCACGCCCTGGGTGCGGTCGATGAAGATACGGTTGCGCGTCAAGAGCCGGTCCACCTGATCGAGCACCGGCAGGACACCATCGCAAAATTCCAACACGCGGCCAAGCCAGCCCTCGGGAATATCGCGGGCTACCCCGCCGATGCGGGTATAACTGGTGGTGAAGCGGGCGCCGGTCAGCTCCTCAAAGAGCGTATAGAGCTTCTCCCGCTCGGTAAAAGTATACATGAACACCGTCCAGGCACCCGCATCCATCCCATAGACGCCGATGCCGAGCAGGTGCGACGAGATACGCGCCAGCTCGCAGCACAGCACACGGATCGCCTCGCAGCGCTCAGGCACCTCCAAATGAGCCAGCTTCTCGACCGCCATGGCGTAGGCCACGTTGTTGGCCAGCGGGGCGAGGTAGTCCAGCCGGTCGGTATACGGCACGAACTGGTTATACGTCATGTTCTCCGCAATCTTTTCGTCGCCGCGGTGCAAGTACCCAAGAACCGGCTCGCACTTCTTGATCACGTCGCCGTCCATCTCCATCATCAGGCGGAGCACACCGTGCGTCGTCGGGTGCGACGGGCCGACGTTGATCGCCATGGTCTCGCCGGGCACCTCGCCTTCAATTTGGGCGGCGCGGCTGCTGGCATCAGCGATCGTGTATTCCTTGGTGGTGGTGGCCATGCGGTTAGTCAGAGGGTTTTTGCTTGTTCTCGGTCCAGCTTTCGTCGCGGGCGCGGGGCTCGGTCTGGCTCATCGGGCCGTCGCCGGAGGAGACAAAGGGCCCGCCCATCATGGGTGCCGCGATCAGCGAAGCACCCGTCTGCTCCGCCACGTCAGCGGCGGGTAGCGGCGTTTCGATACCGGCCAGCGGAAACTCTTTGCGCAGGGGGTGGTAGGGATAATCGTCCCACATCAAAATCCGGCGCAGATCGGGGTGGTCCTGATAGCGGATACCCATCAGGTCGAAGGTTTCACGCTCGTGCCAGTCGGCAGCGGCATAGAGTCCGCACAGCGAGGGCAGCACCGGATTAATATCGTCCGTGCAATCGGCGGCGACACGCAGATATTCGTGCTTGGTGGTGGAAAGAAAATGATAGACCCCAGTGAAGCGCGGGCTCTGCGCATCCCAGTCGATCGCCGTCACATCGATCAGCATATCATACTCGAACTCGTCGCGCAGTGCGGTACACAGCTCGATCAGCTTATCCGCCGGGCAATTCACAGCGGGGTGATCCGCCGAGGCCCGTTCGGTCAGATACTCGAACCGCTCTTGGAGCAGAGCCAAATCGCTCTCGGCCATATCAGTAATCCTTTCCAGCTCCGGCCAGTTCAGGCGCAGCGGCCCGCTTGCTGGCGGTTGCGGCAGTCAAGTTCTTCACCGCACTTTCGCGGCCGATCTTGTCCTGCAGTTTAATCATGGCATCAAGCAGAGCTTCCGGACGCGGCGGGCAGCCGCTGACATAAACGTCGACGGGGATAATCCGGTCCACCCCCTGCATGGTCGCGTAAGAGCGATACATGCCGCCCGTGCTGGCGCAGGCTCCCATGGCGACCACCCATTTGGGCTCGGCCATTTGCTCGTAAATACGACGCACCACCTCGGCCATCTTATAGGTCACGGTGCCGGCGACGATCATGCAGTCTGCCTGGCGTGGCGAGAAGCGCATTACTTCCATCCCAAAACGCGCCATGTCAAAACGGGAGCCACCCGCCGCCATCAACTCGATCGCGCAGCAGGCCAGACCCATCGGCATCGGCCAGACCGAGTGCTTGCGGATCCAGTTAATGACAGCGTCCGCCTGAGTGACGATAACTTCGCCCTCTACTTTGCTGTCATAAGCTAGTGTTTTTTGATCCATTAGTGCGCTGCGTTTTTTCTAGAGTCGTTTTTCGGGAACCGGAAAAAGCTAAGAGCGAGTCCAGTTCATGCAAGCTACAATTGGAGAATTTCCGTGAATCCGTCGGGCTTTTGCCAACTCTCTGGACTGGAGGTAAAATCTTTTGCCTTTCCAAGCTGAATTAAAACTCATAAATTTCGTCCTGTAGCTCTGTCGCTCAACCATTTAACAAGCTTGAAAAGTGGTTTTAAATCGCCTTTGGCAAACGAAACCGCTTTCGTCTCAATCTGCCATGCCAATCTATCAATATCAGGAAATCCTGCCAAACGGCGAAGACGGTGAGTGCTTCGAAGTCTCACAGCGCATGTCCGACCCGCCACTCAAGGTTCATCCAGTAACGGGCCGCGCTGTGCGTAAGATTTTTGTCGCCCCAAACTTGCCGACCCGCTATACGGAAGCCGCCACCAAGAGTAAGCTGACCAACGAGAACGTCGAGAAACACGGCTTCACCCGCTACGAAAAGGACCAAGTCAGCGGCATGTATCACAAGACCGCAGGCAAAGACAAACGTGCGCCGGATGTGGTTAATGCCAATAACCTCAAAAAAATGCAGCAAAAAGGACTGCTGTAGGCTTGACTTGTTTCATGTGATAGGCTCATGTCTTTCATATGAAATATCAACAAAAAGCACCGGTCGCTTCTGTCGTGACCGAAGCGGCGGCGGCCTACGCGGATGATCCCGCAGCCGCCGTCGAGCGGATTCTGGCCGGTCTGCCGGTCGAAGAGTTCGACGCACTGCGCGCCATGCTGAACCTGCCGGTCGAGGCGATGGCCGCTAAGATCGGTATTTCCGTGGCCACCCTGAGTCGCCGCCGGGCCAAAAAGCAGCCCCTCGACCGCGACCACAGCGACCGCCTGATGCGCTATGCCCGCCTCTACTGGATGGCGGTCGACTACTTCGGCGAGCAGGCGACGGCGCGGGATTGGCTGGCCCGCCCCGCCCGTG
>PXBU01000119.1 GCA_003566795.1 Puniceicoccaceae bacterium
CGAATCTCTTGCCACAAGGCCAACCCACCATCTTCCAAAACATAGTGCCCACAATTCTTGTGATAATGTGCTTCGGCATCCGGAAAAACCTCCTGCCACCGCTGAAAGAAGTATCGATTGAAACAAAAATCTTTGCCGCCCCACACCACTTGGACCGGCTTCCCCCGCAATTGATCCAAGCCTTTTTCGACTTTCGTTAACTCTGCGTAGGATGGATGAGAGGCGCGCAGCGGAATGTCTTTGACGAAGTTCCATACTGCCACCCGCTTGGACCAACTTCGATAGGGCCAGAGAAAACCGCGCCGCACCGGCTTGGAGAGCGGCTGCACCACCGACATGTTCACTGCGGGGCCAGCGAAGCCATTCAAGCCGCGTATGATGAACGGACCGACCACCGGAAGCTTTACCAGCGCGATTCGTAGCGGGATGCGCTTCGAGTGGTAGGCAGCGGTGTTGAGTAGGACCAGCTTTTCCAGCGCATCGGGTCGGCGCCCGGCCAGGCCGCAGCCGATGGCCCCGCCCCAATCATGCACCACCAGGCTGAAACTGGTGATACCAAGGTGATCGATCAGCCGTTCCACATCATCGATCCGCCGCTTGAGGGTATAGTCGTAATCCTCCGGCTGGTCGGAGAGTCCGCAGCCGATATGGTCCGGCACGATGCAACGGAAGCCCGCCGTGACCAGCTCGTTGAGCAAATTGCGGTAGTAGAACGACCAGGTCGGATTCCCATGCAGCATCAAAACGACCGGGCCGGCCCCCTCGTCTAGATAGTGCATGGTAGCACCCCCGGGCTGTTCAAAAAGATTGCCCGCATACGGGTATTCCAACCGCACATCCGGCGGCAGATCGCTGGCCCTCAGGTGACTCATAATTTCGGCCACTCCAAGGCCATCATAATACTACTCAGGCCACTGCCGATACCCAGCAGCGCCGCCCGCTCACCGGGCTGGTAAGCCCCGGCCTCGATGGCATACGCCAGCGTAATCGGGCAGGAGACCGATCCGACATTGCCCAAAGTTTCAAAAGTGGTAAAGTCCTTTGCCAAATCGAGGCCCAGTGCGCCGAAGAGTTCGCGGGTGTGCGCCTTACCCACCTGGTGGGTGATCACACGATCCGGCGAGTCCGGCGTCCAGCCGGAGACCTCGGTGAAGCGGGCCCAATTCCGCTTCGCCACGCTAATCCCCGCCGCCAACAGCTCCACCGAGTCGGTCAGCATTTCGAGCGCGTCGCCGGCACTGTCGCCCTGGCACAGCTCGTTGGCCGAGGTATCCGTCTCCACCGCCGCCGCCCGTAGTTGCATACTGGAGAGCGGCGCGAGATCCTTCCGGCAAAGCACCGCCGCCACCGCCCCGGCCCCGATCGTCAAGTTGGCGAAATAGGGCTTGATCGACTTGCGCGTCAGCTCGGGCTGCTTCAACTGCTCGATCGTGTTCTCCACCAGCGGGCGTCCGTTCTCCCCCGAGCAAATCAGCGCCCGCTCGATCTGCCCGCTTTCGATCATGCTCCCGGCCACCACCATGGCATTGAGAAAGCCGAGGCAGGCATTGGAAACATCGAAAATCTGCGTGTGCCCCGGCAAGCCGAGCAAACCGTGCACGTAGGCCGCCGTGGCCGGCTCCAGGCGGTCGCGGCAGACCGCCGAATGGATAAGCAAGTCGATCTGGCTGCGGTCAAAGGCGGACTGCGCCAGCACCGCCTCGCCCGCCTGGGCCGAGGCCTCCGAGGGCCGCATCCCTTTCGGCCAGAAGCGGCGCTCGCGAATACCCGTCATCAGCTCCAGCCGGCCCTCCGGCAAACGGAGCCGGTCATACACCTCCGCCAGCTTGGCCTCTACATCCGCAGAGGTCCACACCTCCTCCGGCAAGGCATAGGCGATTGATTCGATGGCAACGTGGTTAAACTTCATGGCTAAACGTACCAACAAACCTGTTCCCGATGACAAATACAAGTCAACTTGACTCGGTCAACGGATTGATCCGCACCTACTTCACGGGTGCGTCTTGAGCGGAAAGACCCCGGCGCAGGACATCTTCAGTCACCTGCCGCAAGGGGCGCTTCGTGCGTCGCGAACGCTCGCGAAGTTCTTCAAGAAGCGCATCACTGATGTTAAAGTGGTTCTCATAAAAAGCATCATGATGCGTATTATCCATTTACCAATCTCTCTGCGGAGTGCGTGGCTAGCCATGCGCATTTCAATAAAAACTCGTAGCCCGGCGACTCCTGGGCTCAAAGTAGAATACCTTATATCAAGTCCATGCCTGCCGAAAGACCCATGACCACTGCCCGCCTCACCAGAACAATGATCGGCATCCTACTCTGCCTGCTGGTGGGTTGCCAGGCGACCACCCGGGATACGCGTTCTGCCGGAACCGCGACCGCACCAAGCGGCACCGACTACTACATCCATCCGGCGGACGGCGACGATGCGCAAACCGGACTGGAGCCAAAAAAAGCCTGGCGGACATTCGCCCCGGTCAATGCCACTACTTTCCGCCCGGGCGACCGGCTTCACCTCCTGGCACCGGGCCGCTTCGAGCGCACGTTAAAAATCACCGGTTCCGGCAGCAAAGACGCCCCCATTGAAGTCCATTTCGCGCCCGGTCGCTATGACTTTTCGCCGGCCAAAGCCGTCCGTCGGCAATACAACATTTCCAACACCAATGCCGACCCGGAGGGCGAAAAAGCCATCGGCATCTTACTGGACGGCACCAAGCATGTTCACATCCACGGCCACGGTGCCCGCATTGTTTTTCGGGGCAAAGCCATCCAGGTCTGCATCGACCAAAGCGAAGATATCGCCATTTCGGATCTGAAGTTCGACTACCACCGCCCCACGGTTTCGGAATACCGGGTGACCGAGGTCGACGGCGACCGCATGACAATCGAAGTGCACCCGGATTCCAGCTACGAGATCCGCGAGGGCCGACTCATCTGGATCGGCGAGGGCTGGGAAAAGACCGGTAACCTGACCCAGGAACTCAACCCGGCGACGAACCGGGTCCGGCGCACCCGTAAATCCCTGGAGGGCCTCCACATCGAAGAGCTTAAGCCCTTCCACCTGCGTGCCACCGGCCAGAGTGATTTGAAGTCGGGCCACATTTATCAAGTGCGCGACACCTTCCGCGACTACGCCGCCGTCTTCACCCGCCGCAGCAAGGATATCGCCTGGCGGGACGTGGACTTTTACTTTCTGCACGGCATGGGCCTGGTCAGTCAGTTCAGTGAGAATCTGACCTACGAGCGGGTGTCCATCGCCCCCGATCCGAAGAGCGGCCGCACCACCGCCGCCTGGGCAGATGGCATCCACGTCTCGAGCTGCCGGGGCAAGGTCGTGATCCGGGACTGCACCTTTTCCGGCCTGCACGACGACCCCATCAATGTGCATGGCACCCATCTGCGCGTGATTGAGCAGGTCTCGGACAACCGGATCAAAGTGCGCTTCATGCATCCGCAGACTTTCGGCTTCATGGCCTTCAACCCCGGCGACGAGATCACCTTTGTCCGCTGGGATTCACTGGCAACCTACGCCCCGAATGTGGTCACGGCGGCTGAACTGCTGAATCCAAAAGAAATGTTACTCACGCTGGCGCGCCCGGTTCCCGCCAATCTGCAAGAGAAGGATGTCATCGAAAACGTCACCTGGACCCCGGAAGTGCTCATTACCGGCTGCGAAGTCCGGCGCACGCCGACCCGCGGCTTCTTGCTCACCACCCGACGCAAGGCCGTGATCGAAAACAACCGGTTTTATGGCACCTGGATGAGTGCCATCTTATTGGAAAACGACGCCAGCGGCTGGTATGAGTCCGGTGCCATTCGCGATCTGACCATCCGCAACAACACCTTCGTCGATTGCCGCGAGCCAGTCATTCACATCAACCCGCGCAACAGCGTGCCGAATAATGCCGTGCACCACAATATTCGGATCGAAGGGAACCAATTCCAGCTAAGTAACAAACTCGCCATCAAAGCCCACAGCACCAAGGGACTGACGATTAAAGGGAATACGTTCCACGCCAATCAAGAGTTGAGCGCCAGCGACACGATCGAGACGCGCGACTGCGCGAAGCTAGAGATCGGTGCGAATGCGTATTTGGCGAAGTAAATGACCCCTTGGCGAAGCTTTTTTCAGCCTTTGCGGGATAGAACTTCTGCGATTTCGTAAGCTTTTGCGGGAGGCAGCTTAATCTTGCCGGTTCGCCATACTTCGATTGTCCGCGAAGAGACCGTGAGGAGTTCGGCCATTTTGCCAGCAGTGCCCCCCATATGATTGACGAGCACGTTGATTACCTCGCGTTGAATTTCTGACGGCATCGACTGCATCGAGCCTTCTGCCGGACACCAGCGAACCCAACGGCCATCAACAGCGATACAGATTATTTGCATCCCGTTTTCAGTTGCCAGCGGAATGAATCCCGCAGGCAGGCGGCGGCTGCCGATTAGCCACTTCTTCATTTTAAGGATCGGCTGTATTCCAATATTTTGTTCTGTTATCATCCTTACAACCTTCGACGTAGATTCGAACGGTCAAGCCTTTCTACAAACTCTCGACCCCATTGGTTTACTATACAAACGATCCCTGCCCGATGAAAATTCAAAGATTTACGTGACCCCATTCGGAGTTCTTGCGAATGTCGCGAAGCTTGATGCACGACTGGATATCCGCAAGCGGACACCCCTACGGTCCAACTGCCCCCTACTCCGGTCGCATCGCCAGCCGGACCACTTCTTTATCGAAGTAGTTGCGGTCCATCCCGGCGTTGACCACGATGCCCTGGCCGTTGATCCCGCTGGAGGCGGGGCTGAGCAGGAACACCGCCGTGTTGGCGACTTCCTGGGTGGTCAGGTTCTGCTTCCGGAAAGTCAACTTCTCCGCATAGAGGTAGCTCTCCAGGTAACCGGGGATGCCGGCTGAGGCGCTGGTCTTGAGCGGCCCGGCATTGACAGTATTAAACCGCACGCGGGTGTCGGCTCCGAAGGACTTGGCCAGATTATACGAGCAAGTCTCCAGCGCCGCTTTGATCGGAGCCATGTAGCCGTAATTTTCCGCCGTGACATCGGTCGAGCTGATACCGATGGATACCACCGATGCGTCCGGCGTCAAAATGGGTTTGAAGGCGTTGGCCACCTCGACCAGCGAGAAGGCGGAAATGGAGGTCGCCTGCAGGAAGTCCTTGCGCAGGGTCTCGTGGAAGGGCTTGAAGCCCTCCGAGTAGTTGGCGAAGGCGATGGAGTGCACGATGCCGTCGAGCGTGCCGTAGTCGGCGCGCACCTGTTCGGCCAGCGCCGTGATCTGCTCGGGGAACTCCACGTCGCAGATGTAGGCCTTGCAACCGTCGAATAACTTTTGCAGGCCCATCAGCCGCGACTCGGAGCGCACGCTGTGGATGACTTCCGCGCCTTCGGCCTCCAGGGCCTTGGTGATGGCCCAGGCCACGCTCTTGCGATTGGCCACCCCCATGACGAGGATGCGTTTGTTTTCTAAATTTAGGAAATTCATGGTCTGGGTCTTAAAGGACAGAATAACTTAATTCACAGTCTTTCATAATTTTTGATAAAAGCCCGGGGCCCAAAATCTCACCCCGATGCACAGGAACAACCGTTGTTCGGCCATCCTCATGTCGAAGAAAATGATGGCTACCTCTGATGCGGGTCACTGCAAACCCATGCGTCTGCAAGACTTTAATTAGAGCCCTACCGGTCAGTCTGGGTGCTTTGGGACTCATGCTTCAACAGCAATACGCTGAAGCCCAATAAACTCGGAGGGCTCGTCGACAAAGCCATATTCCTCGATGCATAACTCGATAGCCTCGGAAATACGCTTTTGCAGCACATCCAAACTTTTGGCTTGGGTATGACATCCCGGTAAAGCGGGGACCGTAGCCACGTAATAGCCCTCTGCGTCACGCTCGATTACCACATCAAATTCTCTCTTCATACTGCGGAACATGATCCAGTTTCCTACATAGCGCAACTCATTACCGCTCTCCGCTCATTGTCCGACCTCCGTCCTCTGTCTTCTGGCCTCTGCGCTCCGACCTCCCGCCTCTAAAGCACCACCGCCGTTTCCTGCTGGGTGGACTGCGTTATGGCGTGGAGCACTCGCTCGGTGGCGAAGGCGGTTTGGGCGTCGCAGTTCAATTCTGCCTTGCCGCGAATCGCCTCGAAAAAGTTTTCCAGATGGTCCATGTGGGGCGGGCGGTTCACCTCGCCGGGGAGCTGGTAGTGGGGATTGCCGCGACGTCTAAAAGACTCGTGGCAGATCGCGTCCGTTGCATACGGGTCGGAAGGGACCTCTCCAAACGCTTCGGCATCGTATTTTAAGAAGCCCCGCTTCACCAAGTCATCCCAAGCGTCGGGACCAATGCCGCAGGCTCGAAAGATGCTTTGGAAGATTCTTCTCTCGGACATTGTTGTAATGCCTTTGGGTCCAGTAAAGGCCTCAAAGTATTGCCCACTCAAGACGGAGGTGCCTGAGACGCGATGCACCGCCTGAAGGATACCGCCACTGGGCATTAAGTAGTCCAAGAGCGTGTTGATGGTATCAAAGGATTCACGCTCGACATAATAGCCTCGCGTGCCCGCCGCATACACCTTCTGCGGCGTCCTGCCAAGATACCAGTTGAAGACATCGATCTGGTGAGAGCTGAGTTGACTGGTGAGTCCCGCAGAAAGCCGCGGGACGAGGTGCCAGTTCGCGAATTCGAAACTATTCTTGAAGCCATATTGCTTTAAGATATCTTCGTCTGGATTAAACCTAGGGTTTGGATTGCGATCCATAAAAGACCACTTGTGGCGAAACCATTGTGCCTCCACCCGCATTATATCGCCAAGAAAACTATGTCTTTGCAGCAATTGCTCCAAGGTGTAGCGGTAATACGGATTGCTGCGGCGCTGATAGCCGACCTGGCAGAGCTTGCCGCTTTTTTCAGCTGCCGCGAGGATAGACTGGGCACCTTCCAGCGTGTTCGACATCATGGTCTCACAATACACATGGCAGCCCGCCTCCATCGCCATGACGGCGTGCGGCGCATGCCAAAAATCCGGCGTGGCAACAATCACCGCATCAATCGCAGCTTCCTGGGCAAACATTTCCTCCACATCAGCGTAGCCATTGATCAAGTAGCCGTAGCGGCTCCGAATGCGCCCCCGAGTTATCCTGAGACGATTCTCCGAAATATCGCAGGCGCCAACGAAGCGCAGGCCCGGGAGGTTTACCATGGCATCATACAAAACACCCCACTGCAACCCACATCCGACGACAGCCACTCGGATGGCATCCGAGGGGCTGTCCCGAGCCTCCGCCGAGAGAATCGAGGGCGCCCCCATAATCAAGCCGCCCCCGAGGAGGCTTTTGCCAACAAAAGCGCGCCGGGATTTTGAATGGGCTGGATCGGTCATGGGGTAGAACAGTCGCGGGATTTGCAAGTTGGCCTTATTTCAAAAATAACGCAACTTATAACTGCTTTCTCCCCGCAATCACTCCTCCAGCATCGCCAGTGCGAATTCGATAGTCAGCGCGGGCTTTCCCTCCTTCAGGACTTTGCCCCGTAGGAAGTGGAATTTGCTCACCGTCTCCTTCATGGTGACTTCGATGGTGATGACGTCGCCCGGCTTGACCATCTGTTTGAATTTGGCGTCACCGATCCGGGAGAGCACCGGCGTGACGTCGTTGAGCGAGCGCCCGTCCTGCTCGATCTGCTTGGCCAGATAGATCGCGCCCGTCTGAAAGCAGGCCTCACAGAGCAACACCCCCGGCATGATCGGGTTGCCCGGATAGTGACCCGCAAACTGTGGCTCGTCGGCCCGGATCGTGCGCTTGCAGGTGGCCCCGTCCGCGCGGATCTCCACGATCGCGTCGATAAACAAAAACGGCGGGCGGTGGGGAATGGTTTTTAGAATTTCGTCCATGGCGAGCAGTCAAAGGACCCATCCGAGAAAATGCACGCCAGAAAGTAGTCGGGGTGATTCACGGTATTGCCAAAGATCGCATTTGATGTTCTCTTACCCCCCATGCAAGTCATCGCCAGCTATACCAAAATGGAAGACGCGCATCTGGCGGTGTCCCTGTTACAGGGAAGCGGCGTCGAGGCATGGCTGCGGGATGAGGCCACGGCCAACC
>PXBU01000426.1 GCA_003566795.1 Puniceicoccaceae bacterium
ACGGCGCTGGGGAGGGTCACCACCGCGCGCACCTGGAGACGGTGAAGCGCGGCCAGCACATCCAGCAGGCTGCGTTCCGCCCCGTAGAGCTCGATCCCGACCTGATGGGCACACACGAGCATGGTGGGCTGTTGCTCCAGCTCCGCGAGCGCCCCGTCGAAGCGGGGCAGAGGTTCGTTCCCGGCGGCCTTTCCCTTGTTCAGGTAATGCCAGAGCGCGGGTTCGGTGTAATCGGTTTGCTGTGCATAGCGCGCCCGGTAGCCGCTAGAGCTGAAATTCGGACTGGGGTCCCGGCCCTCGCTGGAGCCGTGAAACCAGTAATGTTCAAAGGCGTCCAGCACATGGTCCTGCAGGTCGGTGTAGGTGCTCACGTACCAGCCGGCATCGAACAGCCCGGACTGCTGAACGAGGTCGATGGGGCGGACGGACCGCACCGGTGGTCGGCCCCGGACCATTGCGACGGGGGCGAGGAAGGGCCGTTGTGCGGGCTCTGCCGCGAGATGCAGGTCCTGAGGGCCGGCGGCGGCCTGGTGCCAGCGACGGGCGGCGTCCTCGTAGTCCTTGCGAACGCCAAGAAACCGCGTCAACAGGCTCGTCTGGCGGTGCTGGCTGAGCGATTCCGAATGGCTGCGGCCAAGCGCGAGCGGTACGCCGGGCAGCACCTCCTGCAGGGATTGCGTCCCGAAGGCGGACTGGATGCGCTCGTAGTACTCGGTATCGGCATTGAAGTCGACGCAATCCCAGTATCCGAGGGTCTCGAACACGCTGCGCCGGAACATCAGCGAGGAGACGTTGCGGTGGATCCAGCCCTCTTCGATGCGCCAGCGGTGGAAGTGCAGGTTCGGGGTGCAGCGCACCCAGTGTGACAGGGTGCCGACTAGCGACGGATCGTCGCGCACGGCACTGGCCTGCCATTCGAGCTTCTGCGGATGGGACCAGTCATCGCTGTCGTGGGTGGTGATGAAGTCTCCTGTGGCAGCCGCGAGGCCCGTGTTGCGTGCCGCGTAGGCGCCGCGGTTCTGTTCGTGCTGCAGGAGGCGGACGATGAGTCCGGGGCGGGACGGCATCTGCTGCAGGGTGGCGTCCAGTACGGCCTGCGTTCGGTCGGTGCTGGCATCGTTTACGACCAGGATCTCGAGCCGCGGCCAGGTCTGTTGGTACAGGGCGCGCAGTGCGGTCGTCACCGTCGCCTCGGCGTTGAACACGGGGACGATGACCGAGATCAGCGGATGCTGGCGATCGCTATCCCATGGGCTCGGGGTCGCTGTCGTGCACAGACGGTCCAGCGGGGTGGCGTGCGGATCGTCGTTGAAGGTCACGGACGTCAACCCTGCGTTGGCGTAGATGCGGCGGATGCCTGCCAACGGCGCTTCCTGTGTGGAACGGGTCAGAGCGTCGGTGGTGGCAGGTGCGGCAAGGTTGGCCTGGGCCAGGAGGAGGTCCGGGTGATCCGGCGCCCGGGCGAGCAAACCCTCGAGGAGTGCGGTGGCCGCTTCGCGCTCCTTGCAGTGTTGAAGCGCTTCCATCTGCAGAAGCTGGGGGCCGAGGTGGGTTGGGCTTGGCGCCTCGGAGGCGCGGAAGACTTGCATCACCTCGCTCGCCCGGTTCCAATCGCCCTGCCAGGCATGCCACCGCCCCAGGGCCCAGGCGGCATGGCTCTGTTCCCACGGCGAGGCATCGCCCTCGAGCAGAAGGGCGTTCAGTCGCGGTAGCATCGCCGCCTCGGCGCCGCGCCACAGGTGGTGCTCCCATGCGATCGCCCTGTTACTACCGGGAAGGCGACCCTCGTGCCGGCCGTGGCGGGTGAAATGGTCTAAGGGATCCATCCCGGTGGCCACCACATCGGGGTAGGTTTCGCGATACCATACGGCGTCGAAGTGCTTCCGCACGGCCTCGGGCAGCGGTGGCGGTTCGGATGCCGACGGCGTTTGCGGCGCAGCAGGGATTGCCGCTGCGGGCCTTAGCCAGCGCGGTAACCAGGCCTGCAGCCAGCGGCGGTCATTCGCGGTTCGACGTCTATCTGAATAACTGGTCACCATGTACTCGAGTCGCCCCCAGGGGCTTAAGATACGCGATCAACAGACACGCTGGTTAGCTTGGCAGTAGGGATGTAATAATGCCGGATATTAGAAATGAAGGGAAGAGTTTTGACGGCGGTAAAGATCCAGAAGCAGGTGACGGTTTTCAATCGAAGTGGACTCTTTCCATTGTAGCGATCGTCAAGAATGAAAAGGAATATTTGCTGGAGTGGCTTGCCCATTACCGCTGCCTGGGTGTTGATTATTTTTATATCGCCGATAATGGCAGTGATGACGGTACCTTCGAATTATTGCAGGATCTGGAAAAGTCGGGTGTCTTGACCCTGGCGGATTGGCCGTTGAAAGAGAAGGCTCAGCATCGATGGTACAATCATGCATTGGAAGAGTATGGCGCGGAATCGTGTTATATGGGCTTTGTCGATGCCGATGAATTCATCGGGCTGTCAGAAAATGCCTGCTTGAAATCGAAGGTGAGCGATTTGCTGGCTCACGATGATGTCGGGGCTCTTGCATGTGAGTGGCGACTCTATGGATCTTCAGGTCATGAGCGGAGAACTTCTGGCTTGGTGATTGAGAGGTTTGTGCGGGCTGGAAGGAGTGAGCGCCAGGTCAACCGCCATGTTAAATCCATTGTCAAGCCGTGCGCGGTGGAAAGAATGTGGGCCCATTCGGCGGACCTGAAACATGGTTATCATTATGTTTCATCCTCCGGCGGTGAGGTTGCTTTTAAGCAGAATTCACCCCAAAGTGGGAGGTCTGCGTCTGTCCTTCCTGAGTTGATTGTTGTAAGGCACTACGCTACTAAATCGCTGCAGGAGTATGTTGAGAAAAAGCAGAGGAAGGGGCGTGCCAACATGGGGCCAAGCCACGAGCGGCCCGCCGCCTATTTCAAAAACCACGATTTCAACGATATTGAGGCGCCTTTTTCGGGCGAATGGGTCCACCGGGTCAGGAATGAAATGGTCGCCTTGAGGTCCCTTCTCAGATAATTGATTCAGTCGAGAAACTTAAGTGTCACTTTTTTTTGTGCATATTCCGAAGACGGCCGGTACGAGTTTCAGGCTGGGTGCGGAGAAGTGTTTCGGTAAGTCTCGGGTCTGGTATGATTATGGTGCGGAAGAGAAAGAGACTTCCACTATAGTCAAAAGCTATGTTTACCAGGGTGCTCCTGATGTTTGGGCGCTGCGGGCGGAATTGGATTCGAATAATATCGCGATGCTTGGGGGGCATGTCACTGTAGGAAAATTTGTGTCGCTTCTTGGCATAGAGAATACGATTACATTTGTGCGTGATCCCTTGCAGCGCATTGTTTCAGACTATCAGCATTTTGTCCGGCATTATGGTTACGAACATAGTTTCAGAACTTTTTTTTCGCGCCCGGTGATGCACAATAGGATTGATAAATTATTGCATGGAGTCAACCCGGAGGCGATTGGTTTTATTGGTCTCACCGAGCGTTATAATGATAGCTTAGAGATTTTTAATGCGCGTTACAGGGCTTCGGTTCCTAGGTTGGAGGCGAATCAGGGGAAAGCCGGTGTTGATTTGTTACATGATATTGCAGAAGAAGATGTAAAGGAGTTGAAGAAGTTAAACAGGCGAGATCTGTCGTTGTACGAGAAATGCTGTGTTTTGTTCGAGGCCCGGCTTGAGATGTATAAGAATGGCATTCCGTACGCGCATGCCTTCCTGAAGGAAAGTGGGCCGAAGCGGATAAGCGGTTGGGCCTGGTGTGCGGAACAGGGAGATTCCCCGGTTCGTGTGGAGGTCTGGGTGAACGGGGAAAAGTTCACGGTGGTAAGCGCGACCGAGTTTGTTCCGGATCTTTGCAGACTCAGGCCTCCTAGAGGGGGATACGTAGGGTTCAGCGTAACGGGTGCGTTTTCTCCGGGGGACAAGGTGCAGTGTCGCGTCCAAGATACGGGCCAATGGTTTCCGGAGAAAGCGCGCACGGTGCCGGAATCTGGCGGTCGATGATTGCAATAATTGCCAAGAGGTTCGTGAAGCATTCGCGGTTGGGGACGCGGTCATGGATGTGGAAGCCCTGGGTGGTCCAAGGCGTCGAGGCTCTGCAGTCGATTGGTCAAATTCGTAGGTTGGAACCGGGACAATCATGGGAGTGGCAGGCGACCGGGGATGATTCGCAGTTTCTGCTCAGTCGCGGCCTACCGCTGCCCGGTTGGCAAATGCTAGAGGTGGCGATGCAGCACGACCAGCCCAGCGTGGTGTTGAAGCTCTACCTGGATTTCGGCCAGGGCTTCAGCGAGACTTGTAGCTTCGGCTTGGCGCTTAAGAGTGAGGCGGTGACCAAGCGGCTGTTCTATGTGCCCAAACTGCTGAAAGCGGTTCGCCTTGATCCCATGGAGCATGAGGGGCGCTTCACCCTCACACATTTGCGCATTGCCTGGCTCAGCCCCTGGTTCGCCCATGATCGATTGGCCGAGCGGCTGGTAACCATGCACCACGAGTGGCGCGGGAGGAACAAGACTGAGGTGCTCCCCAGGCTGAGACGTCAGGCCCGCGACAAGGGAGTGCACTGGCGTAGTCTGGCCCTGAAACAGTATGAAGAGACACTCGAGCATCGTACCAACGGCTATAACTATTCGCGCTGGCTGGAGGGACAGAGCGAGCCTTCTGCGGCGCACGTGCATCGGGTGATCGACGCGCTGCCGCGGAAACCGCTGATTTCGGTGCTGGTGCCGGTCTACAATCCACGGGTCGCGTGGCTGCGCGAGTGCCTGGATTCCGTATTGGCGCAGCACTATCCACACTGGGAACTTTGCATTGCCGATGATGCCTCGACGGACCCAGAGGTGCGCTTGGTTCTGGCCGAGTACGCCAATCACGATTCGCGGATCCAGGTGGTGTACCGAGAGCGCAACGGCCATATCTGTGCGGCGAGCAACAGTGCGCTGGCCTTGGCGCGGGGCGAGTTCGTGGCGTTGCTGGACCACGACGACCGCCTCGCGCCGCATGCGCTGTTCCATGTGGTTGAGGCGCTACATGGCCACTCGGGTGCCGGCTTACTGTATAGCGACGAGGACAAGCTCAATGTAGCCGGCGAGCGCTTCGAGCCTCACTTCAAGCCACAGTGGAACCCCGATCTGCTGCTCGCCCAGAACTACATTTCGCATCTGGGGGTGTATCGCACCGCATTGGTGCGCGAAGTGGGTGGGTTTCGCGAGGGCTTTGAGGGTAGCCAGGATCACGATCTGGTATTGCGGGTGACAGCTCGCCTGACGCCGGAGCAGATCGTGCATATTCCCCATGTGCTTTACCACTGGCGGGCGGGGGAGGGCTCTACCGCTGCCACCAGCCATGCGAAGGACTACACCAGCAAGGCAGGCCTGAAGGCAGTCGAGGAAAGCCTGGTGAACTTGGTGCCGGATGCCCTCGTGATGCCTGGGGACTTTCCGAATACGTACCGAGTGCGCTGGCCGTTACCGAAAGAGGCGCCGCTGGTGAGCCTGCTGATCCCGACGCGGGACAGGGTGGAGATCCTTAGACCTTGTGTGGATGCCATTCTGGAGCGTACTGACTACTCCCCCCTCGAGGTGCTGATCCTCGACAACCAGAGCCGCTGTCCAGAGACCCTGGCCTATATGAAGACGGTGAGCACACGTGACGATCGCGTTCGTGTGCTCCGCTGGGACCAGCCGTTCAACTATTCAGCGATCAATAACTTCGGGGCGCAGTATGCCCGGGGCGAGATTCTGGGACTGGTGAACAACGACATCGAACCGATCAATAGAGACTGGCTCTGCGAAATGGTGCGCCAGGTCTGCCGACCTGGGGTCGGATGCGTGGGGGCCAAGCTTTACTACCCTGATGACACGATTCAGCATGGGGGGGTCATCCTGGGTATCGGCGGTGTAGCCGGTCATGCCCATAAATACTCGAGCCGCAACTCGCCCGGCTACTTCAGCCGGCTGCATCTGGCGCATAACCTATCGGCGGTAACCGGCGCCTGTCTGTTGCTGCGTAAGTCGGTGTTCGAGCAGGTGGGCGGTTTGGACGAAGAACATCTGACCGTAGCCTTCAACGACGTGGATCTGTGTCTGAGGGTCCGGGAAGCGGGCTACCGTAACCTGTGGACGCCCTACGCCGAGCTTTACCACCATGAGTCCGTGTCCCGCGGGGCTGAGGACAGTCCTGCCAAGCTTGCGCGGGCCAGCGCTGAGGCGGCTTACATGCGCCAGACTTGGGGCGCGGTCTTGGACAATGATCCTGCCTACAACCCCAACCTGACGCTGATTCATGAAGATTTTTCGCTGCGGTAACGGCCTAGCGGTGTAGGGCGAGACCCTGCAGCGGTTAAAGAAGCGAACTCCGCGGCCGCCACATCGGGGCGATGCTTCGCGATACCATGCGGGTTCGAAGTGTTTTCGCACGTCCCCTGGGGGGCCAGGGCGGAGGTGTGGATCCAGGCGGCGTTTGCGCCGGGGGAGTAGTCGGTACGGGCCTCAGTCAGGGCGGCAACCAGCACTCCGCCCGGTAGCAGCCGGGAGGAAGAGATTTCAGGGACAAAGCCATTTAGGTGCCAGAAAGGTCGAGGGAGGCTCATGGCGGATGTTCTCAGGGGAGGTTCGGGGAAACTTAGAAAAGACCTGTCGGGTCAGTGCTGTGTTGCGCATCAGCGTCCTGATAGCATAAACATGCTGCTCAGAGCACCCGCCGGGTGGTCCTGGGGGCAGGCCTTCGAGCGGGCCGGAAGTGGCGGTGAGTCGCCGCCGGTTGATGTTCGGTCTGGTTGGGATCAACCCCTGTCTAGGAGGCTTCCGGATACGCGCATGCCTATGCCCGATTTGCAGAAGGCGCACGGGGTCGCCCGGCTCGAGAAATTGGACGTGCGTGGTTGTGTCACACAGCCGTTGGCTGAGGGCGGCTCTGTGAACCGATGGCGGCATGTCCACTGGGCCAGAAACGTGAAGTTCTGTCCGTCATTGCTGACCCTAATGCGACGCGGGCCTCCTAAAGCTGAGCCGTCGCGCGCGGAGCACGGGCTGTTCGAGGTGGTGCGTTGATTTCCATTCTGTACCCCTTCTTACACTTGGCGGCCGTTACGCTGGTCGCTAAGCCGAACCCAAATGTTGTCCAGGAGAGTACCAGCGTATTCTGGCGGGTGACCGCTGTGCCGGTGCGAATCGAGATCGTGCCCGAGGAGGGCGTACTTCCGTGGGGCTGGGTGCTGATTCGGGGTTCGCTGCACCGATTTGGCCGTGATTTCTCGGGTCGCCTGTTTGCTGATACCGGCGCACCGGAGAGGGAGATGCCATGCTTCGATATCCCGGTTACCCGGAAGGGCAAGATTTTGGAGTTGATCTATCTTCCACAGGGTGTGCGTCGTCTGCTGCTTGAGCCGATGAACTCCGTGGGCTATTTCCGGTTGTCCGACTTGGTCGTGAGACCGGTGGGTCACGGGGAGCGCATTGCTCGGAAGGTCCGCCGGGTGGTGCCCATGTATTTCAAGCAGCCGCGGCCGCGGCGCCAAAGGCTGGGCCTGACCTTTTACAAGCCCTTCGTGGACCTTCAGGAGGCCTATCGTCTAGCCGGGCGCATGCGGGCCTATTCGCCTTCGCCGACATACCAAAGCTGGATCGAGCAGTTTGATCTGCTTTCGCCCGCCGAGCGGCGGCTGATTCATGAGGATATCCGCGCATGGAGGAAGCCGCCATCCTTTGAGGTCGTGGTCGTGGACTGGCATGATGATGAGCATTTTCTGAAGCGGACGGTGGATTCGCTGCATCAGCAGCTGTTCGGGCGCTTTTCGCTTACGGTCGTGTGCGGACGGCGGGCCATGCATTCGCTGGACTGGGCCTTGGCGCACGGCATTCGAGTGGTGGCTGGCGAGCGGCTCGACCATTGGCTCGAGGAGTGGAACGAGGCGTCGGCCGCAAAGGGCCGGGGCTCCTGGCTGGTCATGCTTACGGCGGGCACCACGCTCTCCGAACACGCGCTTTATTGGTTGGCGAGCGAGGCGCTGCATCACCGGGAGGCGCGCCTGGTGTACTGCGATCACGACGCGCTGGATGGGGGAAACAATCGCTGTAAGCCCTTCTTCAAACCCGACTGGGCACCCG
>PXBU01000148.1 GCA_003566795.1 Puniceicoccaceae bacterium
ACCCTGGGCATGTTCATCGCCGGGCTTTCCCAGCTCAATCCCGAGTTGATGGAGGCGGTGAGTGGGCGATTCGATGCGGCAGACGTTAGGGCTCTCGTCTACCACGAGCTGCCGGAGACGCCGGAGGCGCGGCAGGCGATGATTGACGAGGTTCGCCGGTCAGCGGAGTTGCGTCAACGTTTCAACCTCTTCGAGTTGAATTGGGGGAACTCGGATTGAGGACGTGTTGGGGTGGCTTGCCAATGCGCTCAGCGTAGAAATACGTGCCGCAGGCATTACGGCGATTCGACAGGCGGTTGAGCGAGGGACGGGGACATCACCGGACCAGTTTCAGAAAGGGAACGTATCCCTCCACGATGAGCGGTGAGGGGATGGATCACCCGGTGGTGTTGCCCGTTTTCGCGGCCTCACCTACGGGCTAATGGCTGCAGCGCCTCCGGCGTTCGGAGGGTTCGGGACTGCCGAAGGCGAACCTGCCGTTTGTGCTGTGTTCATGTATTTGCACGAATGAAGAATACCACGCGTCAACGCATATACTGCCGCAATGACTATGCAGCGCATACTGGCCGCTGAATACCCAGAAAAAGGGGCGCTAGACCTTGCGTTGTTTTCGTGGAATGCCAGTTGGTCGCAATCCTTAAAAGTCAACACATATACTGCCGCAATCATAGTGAACGAATACTGGCTAATGGCTGCAGCGCCTCCGGCGTTCGGAGGGTTCAGGACTGCCGAAGGCGAAACTGCCGTTTGTGCTGTGTTCATGTATTTGCACGAATGAAGAATACCACGCGTCAACGCATATACTGCCGCAGTGACTATGCAGCGCATACTGGACGCTGAATACGCAGAAAAAGGGGCGCTAGGCCTTGCGTTGTTTTCGTGGAATGCCAGTTGTTCGCAATTCTTGAAAGTCAACGCATATACTGCCGCAGTCATAGTGAAGGCACTATTAGAATTCCCGCATTGCAATCGCGATCTGCGGGGGAAATACTGCTCCGACCATTGATGAAAAAGATCGATACCCTTCTTATCTCGCTTGTTTTGGCATGCGCGTCCGCCAGCGGCCAGATCACGGAACCCTTGCCCGAACCGCTGCCCTCCGGGCTCGCGGTCGAGGTCGAACCATGGCTCACCATCCCGGCCAGCAGCGGCTCGGCACCCCGCGCGCGCATCAATCATGTGAAGCCGACTCCGGGCGAAGCGCGCCTGTTCTGTAACGATCTGAGGGGCAGGCTCTGGTCCATCGCCGACACCGAGGCCACCAGCGCGTCGATGTTTCTCGATCTGGCCGGGCATTTCCCGCTTTTCATTGATTCGCCCGGTCTTGGCACCGGCTTCGCGTCATTCGCCTTTCACCCGGAGTTCCGCCAGCAGGGCGCACCGGGCTACGGAAAATTCTACACCGCCCACAGCGAATCATCAGACGGTCCCGCTGCGGATTTCGCGGGGCCCACCAGCCCGAGCATCAGCCAGTTCGGTGTCATTACCGAATGGACGATGGACGATCCTGCGGACGACGCCATCGTCCTCAGCCCGGCCAACTTCACCAAGCGCGAGTTGATGCGCATCGCCTTTCCCTACCATTTTCACTGCGTTCAGGAAATCGCGTTTCACCCGTATGCAGCGCCGGGCGATGAGGACTACGGCTGCCTGTTTATCTGCGTGGGCGACGGCGGATCTATCGTGATTGACCGACCGGATAATATCGGACGCATCGATTCCGTGCTCGGCACCATCCTGCGGATCGCCCCCGTGCTCGCGCTGGGACAGGATGAGGCGGACTTCGTCGCATCCACCAATGACCAATACTTCATCCCTTCCGGCACCGACAACGCCAACCCATTCGTCCATGCCGCCGATCCGACGCCGGGCGACGGATTTCCGGTGGTGCGCGAGATTTTCAGCTACGGGTTCCGCAATCCCCATCGCATCTCATGGGATTCGGGGGGCGAGGGCGCGATGTTCTGCGGTAATATCGGCGAGAAGCAGGTGGAGGAAATCGAACGCGTCGTGAAGGGGGCCCATTACGGCTGGCCCGCTCGCGAAGGTTCCTTCCTGTTCGATCCCACGGATAAAAACCGCGTCTATCCACTCCCCGAGCCCGATACCGGCCCACAGCCCTCTCCACCCGCGCCCGAAAACTACACCTACCCGGTCAGTCAATACGGTCACAACGCCCCAAGCAACGCCGTGGTGGGCGGCTACGTTTACCGGGGCACCGCCATCCCTGACCTCGTGGGCGAATATCTCCATGGCGACATCGTCAACGGCACGCTCTTCATCGCGGAATCCGCCGCAATGAACCTCGCCAGCAACACCACCACCGGCAGCCAACCGGCACCGCCACGCACCTTGGCTGTCAAATCCCTGGGCAGCCTCACCACCTTCCGCTCGATCATTGGAGCCAGCCGCGCCGATCTGCGTTTTGGCCGCGATCACGAGGGCGAACTTTATCTCCTCTCCAAGCAAAACGGCACCATTTACCGCCTCGGGCCGGATAGCAATCCGGGTGGCGACGCGCCCGTCGGCGGATTGGACGACTGGACGCCGGTGGCCGATTTTGAAAGCGGCGTTCCCGCCGATCTCGTCATGTCGGTGCCCGGCAGCTCGGTGCAAGTGGTCAACGATCCGCTCGAAGGCGCGTCGAACCGCGTGCTGCGCGTGCGCTCGGCGGGCACCACCATCCTCAACGCCCACCTGCCGATCCCGGAAATCGAAGATGGCAGTCACGGCACCTTGTTTTTCCGGTTCATGGTGCCCGAGCAAAACCATGATTACAACTGGGGGCTCAGCGAACAGACGAATCCCGCAGAATACAATGACTTCAAGGTGCAGTTGCGTTCGCTGAATCAAAGTGGATGGATCGAGACGCGCGACGGCGGCACGTTCAACAACGCCTTCCCGCTGGAGAGCAATACCTGGTATTCGGTGTGGATGCAGATCCACAACGCCAGCGGCACCGGGGCGGACGACTACAATATATACGTGCAAGGCGGCCCCTTCGGCACGCCCACCCTGGTGCGGACCGGCGTCCGCTTCCGCACTGGCATCGCCGACAGCCTGCGCACCTTCTTCTGGCGGGTGCAGCCGAGCGGGGAAATCTATTTCGACGACATCCACGTCGATACCGGCACCGGAAACCTGACCGCTCCCGTCGCCAGCGACTGGCGGCGCGTGGAGGACTTCGAATCCGCCGATCCGCTCGCCGCGTGGGAAAGCCATGCCAGCGGTGAGGCCCTGGTGGAACTGGAAACCGCAGAAAACGGCGACCACACGCTGCGCCACGCCGCACCGGCAGGCAGCGCATTGTCCACACTTGCCCGCCGCCTGCCGATCCTCACGCAGGTGGGGCAGAAAATATCCCTGCGTTTCCGGATGAAACTCGAAAGCGACGATCTCGAACACCATCTTGGACTTTCCACCGCGAACCACGCCGACCCCGCGCTCTATGGCCTGGATGACTTCGAAGCGCAGATGCGCCTGGTGCCCGCCGCAGGGGGTGGGGCGCAATTGGAATTGTATGACGGCCCGGCGGGTGCCGAGGCCTTCATCCCGGCCACTGCGAATGGCGCAGCACTGCCACCCTTGGAGACCGGGATATGGTATGACGTCTGGATTATCGCCGACAATGCCGGGTTCGCCTCCGGGGGCCAAACCTGGACGGCCTACCTCCGGGGCGGTGCGATGCCACGCCCCACGCCGCTCGGCGAAACCCTGTTTTTCCGCCGCCAGACCGAGGCACCGATCACCCATTTCCTGAACATCGCCCGCAGCGGTGCGGGCGCGGGCAACGGCGTCTTGCAACTCGACGATCTGTATGCCTTCCCCGGCGAAGACCGGAGTGATCCCCTCGCGCCGACCCCGCTCCCCGCGAGCATCCAACCGCAAGGGGAAATGTTCGATCTTTCCTTCGCCACCCTGCCAAGCTGCCGCATCCAGCTATTGCGATCCGAAGATCTCATCACCTGGTCCCCGGAGGGCGAAACGCTCGATGGCGACGGCACACCGGTCGTCATGAGTGTGCCGAAGGAAGGTCCGCGGGGCTTCTTCCGCGCCGAAGCGCGTTCGCGGCGGGTGTTTGCGGCAGACGAGTGGTCGCTCGCACTGCCGGGTGGGCCACCATTACCAGCCGATCTTGAAGTTCTGCCATCCAGCACCTGGGAGCACGCGCCCGATCTGCTTACGCTCTCCACCACCGGCCCGCAGGTCGATGGCATGGTGAGGCGTCCCGCTGGCTACGCGCTCGCTCCCGGGGATTGGCGCAACGCCACTCTCACGGTTGAGGCCCGCACCCTGGAGCCGCCCAGCGTCATCAACCGCGATATCGTGCTCATCTTCGGCTACGTCGATGAAACCCATTTCTACTACGCCCATATCAGCTCGAATTCGGATGGCACGGCCCACACGGTGATCATGCGGGTGGACGGCGACGACCGCAGCGTCATTCACAGCCCGTCCATTGTCAGCCCGGCACCGCTCGGATCGGATTGGCATGTGCTGCGCGTGAGCCACCGCGCGACGGGCGAGATCGAGGTCTTCGTCGATGACATGGAAGACCCGGTCATGACTGCCAACGACACCCGCTACCCGGCAGGCCGGATGGGCTTCGGCACCTTCGACGACCCGGCCGAATTCCGCGCTGCCGAGATTACGGGCGAGCGTCGATGAGACCACAGGGAATTTTCATTTGGCGGCGGAGCGCCGCATGAAAATGCATTTGAGATCCCAAATTTAAGATTTGATAAAAGATACCGGGAATCAAGATTGTTTCCAAATGAAAAAGCCCTGGATGAGAGCACAACAACGCAAATTTTCTCTTGCTAAATATGAGGATGGATTACTATAGTTATCATAGAATCTTTTTATCGTTGACTCTTCTCATTCGTTATGAGATTCTCTGATACACTTAAAACCTCGAAACCTGACCAAAAACCACACAAGCTCATGAAGAAGATCCATCACCACATCACTACCGCATCGATCTGCGGCATGCTCGCATTCCTCGCACCCGCCACTTCCCAAGCCAATTTCTCATTGGTGGACAGTATGGAAGGTGCGAACAACTGGACAGGTGCTGGCGGCATCGTCACCGATCCAGCCAATCCGAGTAATAACGTGTATGGCATCACCGCTGGTGAAACGACTCCTATTGGCGCGACCCTGGGCTTGGGCTCTGGGATTGCGGATGGGACTACCGGGACGCTCTTCTTCCGCATACGATCCACCGCCGACGCTAGTGGTGATTTCGACTGGGTCTTCGGCTCGAGCATCGATAGCCCCACAGACTGGGGTGATTATATCGGTTACGGTGGAATGAACTCAGACGAAAGCCGTACCAGCCCTGGCGAGCCAATGTTCGTGAGGGATGATGGTTTCAAATCTGTCGGCGCCGCTTCAGCCGACACCTGGTATAACGTGTGGTTGGTCCTCGATAATGATGGAAAAGAGACGACGATGTATTACAACACCGGCTTGGGGACCCCGGCCACGGATTCTTCCACGCTTTTCGCGTCCGGAGCTTTCCGCAATGTGAATACCGATGCCATCACCACGCTATGGGTCCGCAATAACGAGCCCGGAACGACTGGCTACATCGATGATATTTATCTCGACACCACCGGCAGCAATCTAGCCAACCCCATTCCTGAGCCTTCTTCCTATGCGCTGATTGCCGGCATGCTCGGCCTGTGCTGGATCATGCTTCGTCGCCGCTGCTAGGACCTGGTAGCAACAAGAGTTTTGTTCATTCGTCGCAGGGTTGGCTTTGCCACCCTGCGACTTTTCTATGCCCCAGCGCAAGCTGCGGGTCGGGGAGATCAAGTACTGGCATTTATCCACAAATTGGACTTCCGCAAAAGCGGCTAAGAAGGCGGGGTTTGATGTAGGGGCTTTCCTGGGGAAGCCCGCGAGCGTGCGGAGCGTTATGGAAAGACCGGAGGCAGCGCAAGATTCGCGGGTGGCGCGAGCACCACCCCTACGGGATGATCGCGAATAGCGGATGCGTCATGACTAATACAAAGGAGGTTCACTCTGTAGGGGCTTTCCTATGGGAAGCCCGCGAGCGCTCGGGAGTGTTGCGATCAGAGAGTGGGCCCTACAACGTTCGCGGGTGCCGCAAGCGAACACCCCTACGAAAAGAAAATGCGACGCAATCCGGGGGACTTGAAGGGAAAATATCTCCATCCGGTATTTGTGTATAAATGCCAGGATGGAATCTCCCCGACTACGGTCCGATGCAGAATTTGTTGCGCTGTAGGCTATTAGGTAGTCACGCAAAAAAGCCTGCGTCGCGAGACGCAGGCTTTTTCGTAAAAGATGCGGCGCGGCACCGCTGAAATTGAGTTATCCAATCAAATTAATGATCGCGCCAAGGACCGACTCTAGCGTCGGCGGTGCAGTAAGGCGATCACACCGAGGACACCAAACAGCGCGGCGGAGGGCTCGGGGATGATCGACAGATTATCGTATTGAACGTCGACTGAATTCCGAATGCGTCCAACCACGCCGAACTCGTTGCCTAAGTTCAAGTCGTCAAGGAAAGCCGCAGTGAAGGTGCGCGACACGCTACCCGAAATTTCGTTGCCGCCGACTTCGTCCAGGAAAAAGTCAATGTCCAGGTCACCGTTGCCGAGAAAGTTGCCGGTTACTGAAAGTGTGTAAGTGGACCCACTAGAGAAACCGCTTAGGTTTGAGGTGGCGTAGTTCGTTGCCAAGTTATTGCTGAGACCGTCCGTTATTCGAATGCTGCCCTCGTGGGGCAAAAATATTGCCGCTATACTGTCGCCACCATCACCGAAAAAAGTCAGTCCGATGCGGCTGAAGGTTCCTCCGTCGTTTACAAGTGTCAAAGTCGAGGACATGGAAAAATTGCTCTGAGTTGCGGCGCTCAAGTCAGTAAATTGAATTTCCTATCAGAGGGCCTGCGCCGATGTTGTCCTCTTCGACCCCGACGTCGAGTGGACGATCGACGCCGCACACTTCCAAAGCAAAGCCCGCAACTGCCCCTGGCACGGCGAAACCGTGCGCGGCCGCGTCCTCACCACGATCTGGCGGGGCGAGGTCGTCTACGACGGCAACCGCATCATCGAGCCGGGGAAGGATTGAAATTGCGATTTCCACGGAAACTCATACTCTCATTCACCACACCATGAGCACTCCAGAACAGATCGCCCGTTGGGTCTCAGCAATTCGGCCCGAAAAGCAGTCAAAGGTGCTTGAGTTCGTCGAATTCCTAAAAGAAAAGGAGCGAAAAACCGAGAGATACAGACTTCGCCACGCCTCGCCAGACTCAGCCATGCGCGGCATGGAGGATGAAGAAAGCCTCTACAGCGAATCCGACATCAGATTTTCTACTTGGAGATCAAAATCTATTTAAAGATTTTACTCGTATCTTCAGCTTTATTCCCTCATGAAACAGGATTGAATTTTCACGCCACACTCGATCCAAAGTATTAAACGACATGAAAATCACATATAGCCTTATCTCATTTTTCTTAACCTTCCTACAAGTCGCATCCGCAAGCTGGAAAGAGCGGCCTGATGATTTTTTAGGACGTGAAGTTCGTCTTGAAATAGGAGGTGCCCGGCTTGAAGAATCAAAGGAAATTCCACGGCCAGCCGGGTTTACGGTATTTAGATTAAATGAAAAATATATCCCACAGAATGATGAGACAACAAGAGGCGGTCGTATCCCTAGTCCTTTTTCTGATGATTTTGATCCAGATGCTAATTTTCACGGTTACGACGTCACTGATTTAGTTTATGTTTCTAATGGAAAATTAGAAATGTTTACACAGCTTTTTGTTGCCAACGCTGAAACCGATGAGCAACTTATTATTAAAAGATCCACTGGACCAGTCGACCCCTTTTTAGGAAGGGAGCAACCAGTTACATTTCATTGGCGTCGAACTAAAACTCTAAGTGCCGTCCTTTGGCAAAAGGACGAAAAATTCGTTTTAGTGATTCGGTAATCTGCCCTTCACCAGCGAGATCGACGGCATCGCCTACGAACTCGAACCATGGGAACAGGCGCGGCGGCAACGGCTCCAGCAATACGCCCGCCTCCGCGACGAAATCGCAGGTATCATCGTCT
>PXBU01000210.1 GCA_003566795.1 Puniceicoccaceae bacterium
AATGGTCAGCGGGTGCGGCTCCCGAGTCATGGCGGCAAATGCCTGGCTGAGCTGCTCGCGGGCTGCGGCTGTTGGTTCAGGAGAAAGATCTTTTTCATCGTAAGTTGCGCCGATCCGAAAAGTGCCGTCAGCATAGGGGAGCAACCATTTTTCGTGATGGTGGAGTTGCTGCTCCAGGCTTAGGCCGTCACTACGACAGAGGAGGGTTTCCCCTTTGACTGGCGTCAGCGGCAGGTTGCAAAACCACGGGTTTTGGCGGATCGCCGCCCCCTCGCAAAAGATGACCTTGGCGTAGTGATTCCCGAGATAGAACCAACCTGTCTGGGTTTTGATCAGTTCATCGTGCGCGAAGAGGCGGTCTTCGTAAGCTCCCTCCGCCCGGAAATGATGGCGCAAGGCATCGACCAGACGTGGCAGGTCCACATAGGCGGCGCCTTTTATCGGCAGGCTGCCGTGGGTGTCCTGGAAAAGGTGACTTTCTTGATCGGGTGCTTGGTAATCTCCCAGGACCCCGGCATAGCGCGGGTTGCGACTGCGTCGCCCGGCTCGTTTCGCATCCTCCGCATTAAGGCAGAAACGGACCGCTGGCAGGGGGTGATAAAGCTTCACTGAGAACTCTTGCTCAATCTCGCGGTAGAAGCGGGCGGCTTCAGGTGCAAAGTCATCGAAGCGCCAGGATTTTGTCATCCATCGTCCTGTGACCGGGTTGATAATCCCCGCTGCGACGCTTGCCGCACTGGGTAATTGCGAGCTGCCGACCAAGCGGAAAGGATGGCCCAGCTGTTGCAAGCGCCAAGCCAGCACGCAGCCCGCCAAGCCGGCACCGATGATGAGGTTGTTCGTTGTTGGTTGTGTGCTGATAATGGAACTCCTAGCTTGAGTTCACATAAACCTAGAACTTGGGCAAATTTTAGCTATAAAAATGCGCAGGAAGTCGTGTAGGTTGGGATGCCAAGAGGGCAGGCGCAGGATCGATCACCCTCATCTTTATTGCCTGCGCTGCGCGAGAAGCCAAGACCATGAAACTTTTTAACCGTTTAAAACAGGGTATCCTGTCTTGTAGATCCCGCCTGTTGCCGTCTGGCAGCACGCGGGCCGAGCGGGGGCGGCATGGTGAGGACTTGGCCGAGAGTTATTGCCGCCGGGAGCTGGGCTACCGCGTGGTGGCGCGTAACTGGCGCAGTAAAAATGATGAGTTGGATTTGATCTGTATGGATGGGGAGGTTTTGGTCTTTATTGAGGTGCGCTCCCGTGCGGCGGGTGCGCTTGTTTCCGGGTATGCTTCTGTGAACGCTCGTAAGAAGAAGGTTTTGCAACGCGCGTGTAAGAGCTATTTAAAGCGATTGCAAAATCCACCAAAACACTTCCGTTTCGACATTATAGACGTTTCGTTGGTTGCAGGTGAACTCGGGGAAGTTCGCCACTACGCCAATGTTCCGCTATTTCACAAACACTACTCACCGCCTACCGTCTCATGACCCAAACCAGTAACGACGAATCCAGACATCCTTTTCTTAAAGGTTTGAGCAAGCACCGTGGTGCGCCGCCCACAGTGGTGGTGATCTTCGGGGCCTCGGGCGACCTGACGGCGCGCAAGCTGATACCGGCCATCTTTAATCTCGGCGTCGACAATCTCCTGCCGGGGGATTTTCACTTGATCGGATACGGGCGCAAGCCGATCCCGGACGAAGAGTTTCGCTCGCTGATGGACGAGGCGATCAAGCAGCATTCCCGCCGTCCGCTGAGTCAGGAAATTTGGGAGCGTGTGCGCCAGCATGTGAGTTATCATGCCGGTGGCTATGATGATGCGGAGGCTTTTGCATCGCTGGCGGCAAAGATCGACGGGATCGAGCAGGACCTCGGTCGTGAAGTGCAGCGTTTGTTTTACGTCTCCACGCCGCCGAGTGTCTTTTCTGCGATCGTTTCAAATCTCGGGGCGAGCGGAATGGCTAAAGCGCACCAGCACACGAAATTTGCCTCAAAGGTGATTATCGAGAAGCCCTTTGGGCACGATCTGGAATCAGCCCGGGAGTTGAATGCGGCAATTAAAAACGTTTTCGAGGAGTCTCAGGTTTACCGCATCGATCACTATCTCGGCAAAGAGACGGTGCAGGATTTGTTGGTGCAGCGCTTCGCCAATTCGATATTTGAGCCGATCTGGAATCGTGAATACGTCGACTGTGTGCAAATTACAGTGGCAGAGAGCCTGGGCGTGGGCTCGCGCGGGGGCTACTACGATACCAGTGGTGCGCTGCGGGACATGATCCAAAATCATACCATGCAGCTGGTGGCGCTCACGGCGATGGAGCCGCCTGTTTCGCTTGATCCGGAATCGATCCGGGATGAGAAAGTGAAAGTACTCAAAGGAATTCAGCCGCTCTCCTTGGACTCCGATGGTGGCGATGTGGTGCGCGCCCGCTACGAAAGTGGGATGATTAACGGTGAGCCGGTCAAAGGCTACATGGAAGAGGAGGGGATACCCGAGGATTCGACGACCGAGAGCTATGCCGCGCTCCGGCTGTCGATCAACAACTGGCGCTGGAAGGGGGTGCCCTTCTATATTCGCTCGGGTAAGCGAATGGCCCGGCGAGCGAGTGAGATCGCGATCCAGTTCAGACGTCCTCCCGGCATCCTCTTCTCGGAGGGGAACAAGTTTGATGTCGCCGCGAATACCATGGTGATCAGCATCCAGCCCGACGAGGGTGTGACGCTGGTGATGAATTCCAAAATTCCCGGTCTGGAGACACGGACTCAGCCGGTCAAAATGCACTTCCGCTACGCCACAACTTTCGGCTCCAACACGCCGGAAGCTTACGAGCGGCTGATCCTCGATGCCATGATTGGCGACAGCACGCTCTTCATCCGCGGTGACGAGACTGAGGCCTCATGGAAACTCATCACCCCGATCCTGGAGCACTGGCAGCAGAGCGGGGAGGCAGGCATGGCTGGCTACGCGGCGGGCTCCTGGGGTCCGCGTGCGGCGGAGCGCCTGCTGGCAGACAACGGACACGAGTGGCGACGCTCCGGGTAGTATTAATTTGGATACAAAAGAGATGAAAGATTTAATCGATGCGTTGCCGGGTATTTCGATGCCGGTGGGAGAAGTGGCCCACCGCTTGAATACCATGTGGCAAGCCGAGACCGGGGGCTCTCCCTCCGAATTTCGCGCCTCACAAATGAATGTGGTGCTGCATCTGGGTCCTGACGTGGATGCTGTTGAGGCGGTTAAGCGGTTTAATGAATTGATCCGGTTTGCGCAGCGCTACCCGAGTCGGATCATTGTGCTGTGCCCGGGTGCATCCAAGGCCGACCGCTCGATGCGTGCGAAACTCTTCAGTCAGTGTTATATCGGTGATTCGCATCGCGAGATGTGTTGCTGTGAGGCGCTCATTCTTGGTCATCAATCCGGCGACTGTGCCCAGCTAGGGAATCAGGTATCCGTCTGGTTGGAGTCGGACCTGCCCACTTATCATTGGTTCAACCGTGTTCCCGGCAGGCAGATTGAGGCCTACTTTGATAACCTGTTGGTGGGCGTTCGCCGTTGCATTTACGATAGTAGTTTGGAATCGGAAGATTTGATGGCGCTTGACTGGCCGGATCGAGACCGGGTGGGGGATCTTGCCCAGGCCCGGTTGCTGCCAGTGCGTCAAGCCATCGGGCAATATCTGAGCGGCTACCCGATTGAGGAACTTTGCCGCGGACTCGGCTCGATCCACATTCGCTATAGCACCGGAATGTCCGGCGAGGGTGCCCGCCTGATGGAATGGATTCGTGGTTGTCTGGGTGATTGCAGGAAATGTGATGATCCATCGTCGAGCTGTTATAGCGATGCCGGATGTTGTTCGCTGAGGGCCGACTATGATGTCGGCGAGTGCGATGAATCTGACTGTCGCTTGACCTTGGAGTTTTGCTACAATGACGGGCGCTACTTCCGCTGGAAAATGCTAAGCGATGGTAACCTGGGGCAGATTGAGGCCTCGCTGGGCAACTTCCGGGAAAATTTGACCACCCGCGTTAAAGCACTCGGTGCAGAGCAAACGATTGCTGAAGCTCTGCTGTTTTAGACAGCCGAGAGATGTTATTTGGATGCGCTGTTGAGTTGATCCAGCGCCTCGATCACATCATCCAATTGCCCCGAGGTGGATGCCCGCAGGTCGCGCCAAACCAGCACCCCGTCCTTGAAGAGGTAGGCCTGCCGACTCCAGCGCCCCTTTCCGAAGGCTTTGGATATTGCCCGGTCGGTGTCGGCAATCAGGGTGAACGGCAGCGAATGCCGCTCGCGGAACTCAGCCTGCGTTTCTGCCGAATCGGAGGACACGCCGTAGATGGTGACCTCGCGCTCTTGGAGCATGTCCCAGCCGTCGCGCAGACTGCAAGCTTGCCGGGTGCAGCCGGGGGTCATGGCTCGCGGATAAAAGAAAACCAGGGCGGTGCCACTGCCGAGTGCTTCGCCCAGATCAATCGGTTTGCCTTGATGGTCAACGCTACTGACTGCGGGTGCCTTAGCGCCGATCTCAAGTTCACCGGCGTGCAGGAATGAGTTCAGGAGAGAGAGTGTCATAAGGAAGAGGAGAAAAGCTCGCATAGACCTGATTGATCGAGGCTTTGTGCCAAAGCTTACAGGCGATCCATCCACTTTTGCGCTGTGCGTTCGATTCTGTTAGCCAAGGTCTCCAGGATTTTGACTACAATATCCGGATACGCGATGGCCCTGAGCAAATAAAGTTGACGGTCGGGGAGGCGAATAAGAAAAAAGTCTTATGTTTAGGCACTTAGCAACCTGCATTTTGCTCCCAATTGTTTTGGGCTTGTTGAGTGCATGTGGTCCGAGTGGCGTCGAGGTGGTGAGCGAGGCCAATGAGAGGCAGTATCAGCTTGCGCTGGATTACAAAAACCAGGGACGGGTTGAAGAAGCGCTGAGTGCCTTCCTGCGGGTGATCGATGCACGGCGGGACGCCCCGGAGTCACACCTGGAGGCCGGGTATATCTACCTGCGGTCGATGAAAGACCCGATCCGTGCGATCTACCATCTTGAACGTTATTTGCAGTTTAAGCCACAGTCGCCGCAGGCCCCCCAGGTGCGTCAGTTGATTGAAACCGCACAAAAAGAATTTGCCCGCCAGCTTCCCGCGCGGCCTTACCAGGGGGAGTTGGACCGCATTGACCTGATGGAGTTGGTGAAGACCTTGAAGCAGGAAAACGACAGCCTAAAGCGCGATCTTGTGGCGGCGGAGCAACGGGTGAATCAATTGGAAAATGTCGTGGCTCAGGCACAGCGCCTACCGACGCCTCAGGTCGCGTCAGCCGCTACCACCAACGCTAGCCCGCGACAGCCCTTACCGACGACGGCAAGCACTTCCCAGCCTAACTCTGAGAGTGAGCCTCGCAGCTACACCGTCCAGGCGGGTGACACCCTGAGCACGATTAGTCGCCGCTTCTACGGCACATCTTCACGCTATATCGAGATCTATCAGGCGAACCGTGATCGCCTGGCGAGTGAGAACGCTTTGCGAGTCGGGCAAGAATTGAGAATTCCTTGAGGATGTCGGTCTAATGCGTTTCTTCGATCACAACGCCACCACGCCGCTGTGGGCCGAGGCAAAGGCAGCCTGGGTGGAGGCGAACGAGATGCACTGGCTCAATCCATCCAGTCCCTACCGTTCAGCCGCAGCGGTCCACGCCCAACTCGAGCAGGGGCGCGAGCGGCTGGCTGTGCTTTTTGATGTCGATCCCCGGCGTATTGTTTTCAACTCCGGTGCCACCGAGGGGAATAATGCGGTCTTCGCCACCTGGGCCAAGATGCTCAAAGCAACTGACCGGGTAGTTGTTGGTGTGACCGAGCATCCGAGCGTGCTGGCCGCAGCCGAACGTTATTTCGAGGGGCGCATCGATTGGCTGCCAGCGGATCCCGCGGGAGTGGTAGGTCCCGCAACGGCTGAATGGAGCGATGCCTCGGCGATTTCGGTGATGGCTGCGAATAATGAGACCGGAGTGCTCAATCCCTGGCAGGATTGGTTGGCCGCTTGTCGCGAGTGTGGTATACCGATGCACTGCGACGCATCCCAATGGATTGGTAAAATGCCGCTCGATGGTCTGGGGAACTGTGATTACGTGACAGGCTGTGCGCACAAGTTCGGCGGTCCCAAGGGCGTCGGGTTTTTGATCATGCCTGAGGGCAGCGCAGTGGGTTTGGCGGGTGGTGCGCAGGAGCGTGGCCGCCGGGCCGGCACCGAGGATGTGGCTGGTATACTCGCACTGGTCGCTGCGGTGGAGGTGGCGGATTCCAAGCGGCTGGGATGCTCAGATAAGCATAAAATGGCGTTTTTGGCAGCGCTTGAGCAGTCCCTGCCGGGAGTGCAGGTCATCGGGGACAGGCAGCACACGCTCTGGAATACTGTTGAGATCATCATGCCGCAGTTTAAAAGTGCTCGTTGGATTCGTGCTTTGGAGAAAAAAGCGTGCTTGGTCTCCGCCGGTTCTGCCTGTTCGACTGGTAAGCAGGGAACCTCGCATGTGCTGGCAGCGCTGGGCGTGGATGCGGATGCAGCGGGTCGAGCGCTTCGGCTCAGTTCCGGATGGGAAACCTCTGCGGAGGATTGGGAGGTCCTGTTGGGAGCTATTTTGGAGAGCTTTCGCGAGCTAGAAACAGATGCGGCCGAGCCTGGCTCGCAGGTCATTTCCATTTGAGGTCTGATGCGTTTTCTGAATCTGCGCCTGCAAAATTTTCGCAATATAGAATTTGCGGAGCTGGGACTGGATGTGCCGCGCACTTTTCTGGTCGGGGCCAATGGCCAGGGGAAGTCGAATCTACTCGAAGCACTTGGTTTGGTAACGGCGCTGCGCTCTTTTCGCACCCAGAATCTGAGCGTATTGACAAAAAAAGACGCTGGGGGATATGCGCTGGTGCACCAAGTCGATCATGAAGTTTTCGGGGCGACTGAGGTCGAGATGCACGGCGGCCGCAACGGACGGAAGCTGCTGGTAGATGACGAGGCAATTACCCGCCTCGGCGACTTCATCGGCCGGTTTCCGGTGGTTACTCTAAGTTCTGCTGACTTTCAACTGTTGCGCGGTAGCCCAGCGGAGCGTCGACGTTTTTTGGACCTGACGCTGTCAACGATTGACCCTGAATATTTTGATGCTCTGCGGCGCTATCACCGGGGCATTGCCGAACGCAACCGCTTGCTGAAAAGCCGTAGTTCCACGGCAGAGTTCGACGCATTCGAGATCGAAATAGCACCTCATGCGGTTTTTCTTTATCGCAAGCGGAAAGAAGCGGTGGCGCACCTACAGATGGTGCTGCGCGAGATTTATTGCGGTCTAGCGGATGCCGACGAGGGACCGGAGGTGACTTTCAGGCCGAATGTTGATCTGGCAGAGGCCTCTGATTTTGCCGCGATGCTAGCGGCCTCCCGCAAGCGGGATGAAATCATGGGTGCCACCCAAAAGGGCCCGCACCGCGATGACTTGGGTTTAGCGGTTCAGGTGGGCGGCGCCAAAGAATATGCGTCGGATGGGCAGCAGCGTGGGCTGTGTGTGGCCTTGCGGATTGCTCAGGCAGCACTCTTCCGGGATGTGCTTAAGATCGCGCCGGTTTTGTTGGTGGATGATGTGCTCGGAGAGTTGGACCCGCACCGGAAGGCCGGATTCTGGCAGGCCTGTCCGCCGGACTTACAGATGATCGCTACGGGAACTGAGTTGCCGGAAAATGCGTCTGATTGGTCGGTTTGGCGTGTGAGTAACGGTAGGGTCGGCCGGCCATGAAGCTAAATTTGCAGTTCTATCAACCAAGCAGTTTTACTCAAACACCCGCCGACGTAGTCCGTTAATCGTCGCCAGATCTTGCCAGTCGGCTCCTGCCATCGGATGCACCTTCGGCGGATACTTGCGTCCCTTCTCCCGCTGCCAGGATTCCAAAAAGCCGCGCACAAACTCCTGACTGCCCAGAATCGCCCCATCAGTAAAGTAACGCACCCGGCAGCGCAGCACC